>NZ_JBHTWX010000116.1:0-29719 GCF_042792155.1 Kitasatospora sp. NPDC056651
GGGGATGACCCTCGTCGGGACGCCCTTCGCGGTGGTGATGGTCTGCGGCTTCGAGGGGACCGACGAGTTCGTCGAGATGTGGCAGCGGCACGTCGTCGGCTGGCTGGCCAACGGCCCCGTCCTCGGCCTCGGTGTACTGCTGCTGATCCTCGGCACCAACACCGCCTGCGGCGCGCTGCTCGCCCACTGGGCACCCGCCCTGCTCGGCCCGACCCCGGAGGAGCGCGTGGCCGCCGCCGAGCGCCGGGCCACCGTGCTCGCCCAGCGCAACCGGCTGGCCCGCGAGCTGCACGACTCGGTCGGGCACGCGCTCAGCGCGGTCGGCATCCAGGCCGCGGCCGCCTCCCGGGTCCTGCGCGGCAACCCCGACTTCGCCGCCGAGGCGCTCGCGGCGATCGAGGAGACCGCCCGGGCGGCCGTCGCCGAACTGGACACCGTGCTCGGGCTGTTGCGCGAGGAGGACCCGGAGGCCGCCGAGCCGGCCGGCCCCACCCTCGCCGGGCTGGACGATCTGCTGCGCCAGCTCGGCCGCGCCGGAGTGGCGGTGGACGCCGAGCTGGCGCCCGGGCTGGCCTCGCTGCCACCGGCGGTCTCCCGGGAGGCGTACCGGATCGTGCAAGAGGGCCTGACCAACGTGCTGCGCCACGCCGGGCCGGCGCCGGCCGGGCTGCGGGTCGCGCTGACCGACGGCCGGATCGAGATCGAACTGACCAACCCGCTGGGCGCCGCCCGCCCGAGCCGCCCCGGCGGCGGGCGCGGGCTGCGCGGCATCGGGGAGCGGGCGGCGGCCCTGCGCGGCGGCAGCACGGCGGGGCCGGGCGAGGACGGAACGACGTGGCGGCTGGCCGTCTGGCTGCCGGTGGGAGGGACGACGTGAACCACGAGAACGTGCACCACGAGGGCACGGCCCAGGAGGGCGCGGACCGCATCCGGGTGGTGATCGCGGACGACGAGCGGCTGGTCCGCCTCGGCCTGCGGGTGGTGATCGACAGCGAACCGGACCTCATCGTGGTCGGCGAGGCCCGCGACGGCGCCGAGGTCGTCCCGCTGGTGCGCGAACTGCGCCCGGACGTGGTGCTGATGGACGTCCGGATGCCCGGCATCGACGGCATCCGGGCCACCGAGACGCTGGTCAACGGGATGACCCCGCCGCCGCGCATCCTGGTGGTCACCACCTTCGAGCACGACGACCACGTGTACGACGCGCTGCGCGCGGGCGCCACCGGGTTCCTGCTGAAGCGGGCCCGGGCGGAGGAGATGCTCCAGGCGGTACGGCTGGTCGCGCGCGGGGACTCGCTGCTCTTCCCGGCGGCCGTCCGCGAACTCGCGCTGCGTCACGGCGCGGACCGGCGCCGGGAGGCCGGGGCGGCGGACCGGGGGCCGATCGGGCGGCTGACCGAGCGGGAGGGGCAGGTGCTGCGGCTGATGGCCACCGGGCTCAACAACGCCGAGATCGCGCGGCAGCTGGTGGTGAGCCAGGAGACGGTGAAGACCCATGTCGGCAGCGTGCTCGCCAAGTTGGGCGCGCGGGACCGCACCCAGGCGGTCATCGCCGCGTACGAGTCGGGCTTCGTGCTGCCGGGCTGACACCCGCTCAAGGCATCCGCTCGGGGCATCCGTTCGAAGCATCCGTTCAGGACACCGGCTCAGGGATCCACCCGGGGCCCGTCCAGGACGCCCCTCCAGGCCCGTCAGGGGCCCTCGACCAGCCACGACCGTCGAACGCGGGTTCCATCCGATCGGTACCAGCGAGTAGAGTGCAGCCTTCCCTCCTGACGCCCGATACCTCCCGTATCGCCTGAAACGAACTGGTGGCCGCATGACAGTCCGGACCCGACCCGCGCTGTGGTGGCGCATGGGCATCGTGCTCTCGGCGGGCCTCGGCCTGAGCCTCGGAACCGCGCCACTGGTGTACTTCACCGTGCAGAGCAATGTGATCGTGTTCGGCTACTTCATCGGCGCCGTGTACTGGATGACCAAGCGCGGCACCGTGGACGCGCCCGCGCCCCGGCTGCGCGGCGCCGCCACGCTGTACATCCTGATCACCGGGCTGGTCTCGCACATCCTGCTCGAACACGGCGCCAACCCGCTGCCCGGGCTGGTCAGCGGGCCGGACAAGCTGGCGCACTGGTCGTCGTTCTTCCTGCACTACGTGACGCCGGTGATGGTGATCGCCGACTGGCTGGTGTTCAAGCCGCGCAACGCCTCGGCCTGGAAGGACATACCGCTCTGGCTGGCCTTCCCGCTCGGCTACGCGGCGATCGTGCTCACCCGCAACGCGCTGTTCGACGACTACCCGATGCCCTACCCGTACTTCTTCTTCGACCCGACCACCAAGGGCTACGGCTACGTCTGGGGCCAGATCGCCCTGCTGACCGTCGAGTTCGTGGTGCTCGCCGCCCTCGTCGTCGGGCTGGACCGGCTCGGGACGCGGATCGCGGGCAGGCTGCGGCCGGCACCCAAGGCGTAGCGCCCGACAAGGACCACGCGGCGGCCGGCCCCGGATCCGCCAGGCGCGGATCCGGTCGGCCGCCGCGTACACGTCCGCCCGGCCCTCGGCGATGTCCCGGGCCAGCTCGACCAGCTCCCCGTACGGCGGGTCGACCCCCTCACCGGCCGCGTGCATGTACGCGGCCGTCGTCATGCAGGCGTACAGGTTGTTGCGCTCACGCGGCGGGTGCGTCCTCGGGGAACGCGGCGTCGAACTCGGCCCGGTGCGACTTCCAGAACGCCACCGCGTGGTCCACGAAGACCCGTCGCTGTTGCTCCCGCACGCTGAGGTCGTGGACGTACGCCTTCACGGTCTTGCCGTCCGCGGCGGCGGCCTCACGGATCGCGGCGAGCTCGTGCTCGGTGTACTCGATGTTGAGCGCAGGCATAGCGCCGATGGTACTGGAGCGAAAGGGAGTTGGGGCACACCCGGCGGCTTTCCACCCGCACCGAAACGGCCCGCTGTCGACACGCCCGGGGATGGTTCCGCCGGGTGCGCATGGGCCCGGAGGAGGAAGCGGCTACCGCATCGGGGATGACGCCCGGGCGGCGCGGCCGGCCCTAGCGTCGGAAGGGAGCGGTGGCGGAGGGGTTCCGCGGGGGAGACCGGGGTTTCGGCGGAGGCCGGAGATGACACGCAGGAGCATGGGCAGGGCGGCGGCCGCGGCGGTGGCGCTCGCGACGGCGGCGGGGCTGGCGGCGCCGGGGGCGGCCGCAGCCCAGGGGGAGACAGCGGCCCAGGGGGCGACAGCCCTTCAGGGCGGGCCGGCGAACCCGATGGAGGGGGTGTGGCGGATGGAGGGCTACGGTCTGCTGGTCGCGGTCTCCGGGAACCGGCTCACCACGTACGACGTGACCGCGCACAGTTGTGTGCCCGGGTGGATCACCGCCACGCAGGCCGCGGCGCCCGGCCCTGACGGCACCATCCGCTACGTGATGGGCGACAACGCCCTGACCCTCACCCCCAGGGGCCGGAACCGGGCCGTGGAACACGAGGAGGGCGGGGTCGGCAGCAAGTCGCTCGATCGCCTGGACGCCCTGCCGCCGCTGTGTGCCACACCGGCCCCGAACGACCCGCTGGCGGTCTTCGACCGGTTCTGGGAGGAGTTCGAGGAGAACTACCCCTTCTTCGCTGCCAAGGGCACCGACTGGCACGCCGTCCGGGACGAGAAGCGGCGCACGATCACCCCGGCGACGACCGTCGACCGGCTCCAGGACATCTTCGCGGACATGCTCAGCCCGCTCGGCGACGCCCACACCGCACTGGCCCGGGTGGTCAACGGGCATGCGAAACCGGTCTTCAGCGGGCAGCGGCCCGGGACGACGGAGGAGACCGAGGAGCTGACCGTCCGGGCCCGGCAGGCCTCGGCCGCCCAGCTCACCGGCCCGGAGCAGCTCTTCGCCAACGGCCGGCTCGGTGTGGGCCGGCTCCCCGACGGCATCGGCTACCTCCGGGTGAGCAGCTTCGGCAGGTACGCCCCAGGCGGCCACCAGAACCAGCTCGACGAACTGGACCGGGCGCTGGACGCCGTGCTGGCCGACCCGGACCACCTCGCCGGCCTGGTCATCGACGTCCGGCTGAACGGCGGCGGCTCGGACGCGCTCGGGCTGCACATCGCCGCCCGGCTCACCGATCGCCCCTACCTCGCCTACCGGAAGGTCGCGCGCAACGACCCGGCCGACCCGACGAAGTTCACCCGGCCCGAGCCGATCACGGTACGCCCCTCGCCGGGCACGCACTTCGACGGTCCGGTGGCGGTGCTCACCTCCTCGATCTCGACCAGCGCGGCGGAGACCTTCACCCAGGCCATGATGGGCCGCTCCCCGCACGTGCTCCGGGTCGGCGAGAACACCCAGGGCGTCTACTCCGACGTGATGATCAAAACGCTCTCACCGGACTTGCTGGTCGGGCTGCCGAACGAGAAGTACCTCACCCGGGACGGCAGCACCTTCGACGGGCCGGGCATCCCGCCGAACGTCCGCACCCCGGTGTTCACCACCGACGAGCTGGCTGGGCTCAGGGACTCGGCCCTGAGCACGGCCCGCCGGATCCTCACCGAGGACGCGCAGGGCGACCAGGACGACCAAGGCGACCAAGGCGACCAAGGCGACCAGGACGACCAGGGCCGACAGCCGTAGCCCTGCCGTAGTCGCTACATCGGCTCCACCGCCCGCAGTTCACCGTCCAGCTCCAGCCACCGGGTGAGGCCGAGGCCGCGCAGGAACGGCACGTCGTGGCTGGCCACGATGAGCGCGCCCCGGTACGCGGCCAGCGCCTGGGTGAGCTGGCGGACGCTGGCGAGGTCCAGGTTGTTGGTCGGCTCGTCGAGCAGCAGCAGCTGCGGCGGCGGGTCGGCCAGCAGCAGGGCCGCCAGCGTCGCGCGGAACCGCTCGCCGCCGGAGAGGGTGGCGGCGGGCTGGTCGGCCCGGGCGCCGCGGAACAGGAAGCGCGCGAGCCGGGCGCGGACCGCGTTGTCCCCGGCGGCGGGGGCGAACAGCTTGACGTTCTCCGCCACCGAGCGGTCGTCGTCCAGCAGGTCGAGCCGCTGCGGGAGGTGCCGCAGCGGCACCGGGGTGATCACCTCTCCTTCCAGTGGGGCGAGTTCGCCCGCGATGGTGCGCAGCAGGGTGGTCTTGCCGGCGCCGTTGCGGCCGACCAGGGCGATCCGCTCGGGCCCGCGCAGGTCGAGGTCGGCGGTGGTGCCGCGGGGCAGCCGGACCTTGTCCAGGGTGAGCACGGTGCGGCCGGCCGGGACGGCGGTGCGCGGCAGGTCGATCCGGATCTCGGCGTCGTCGCGGACCGCCTCCTCGGCCGCGGTGAGCCGCGCCTTGGCCTCGTCCAGCCGCTCGGTGTGCATGCCCTGGATCCGGCCGGCCGTCTCCTGGCCCTTGCGCTTGAGCATGCCGGCGAAGATGTGCGGGTCGTTGCGGGTGACCGAGCGCTTCTTGCCGTACGCGGCGCTGCGCTCCAGCCGGCTGCGGGCGTCGACCAAGTCCCGCTTCTGGCGCTGGACATCGGCCTCGGCGTTGCGCAGCAGCCGTTCGGCCGTCTCCTGCTGCGCCGCGAGGGTGCGCTCGTAGTCGTCGAAGTTGCCGCCGTACCAGGTGACTTCGCCGTCCCGAAGGTCGGCGATCTGGTCGACGTGCCGGAGCAGCTCGCGGTCGTGGCTGACGATCACCAGCACGCCGTTCCAGCCCGCCACCGTCTCGTAGAGCCGCTCACGGGCGGCCCGGTCGAGGTTGTTGGTGGGCTCGTCGAGCAGCAGGACGTCGGGCCGGGCCATCAGCAGCGCGGCCAGCCGCAGCAGCACCGCCTCGCCGCCGGAGAGCTCACCGGTGGTGCGGTCCAGGCCGAGGCGGTGCAGGCCGAGCCGGTCGAGGGTGGCGCGGGCGCGCTCCTCGACGTCCCAGTCGTCGCCGACCGCGTCGAAGTGGTGCTGACGGGTGTCGCCGGACTCGATGGCGTGCAGGGCCTCGCGGGCGGCCCGGATGCCGAGCGCCTCGTCCACCCTGAGGGTGGTGTCGAGCGTCAACCCCTGTGGCAGGTAGCCGAGTTCGCCAGCGACCTTGACGGTGCCGCCGGTGGGGGTGAGGTCCCCGGCGATCAGCCGCATCAGGGTGGACTTGCCCGCGCCGTTGAGCCCGATCAGGCCGGTGCGGCCGGGGCCGACGGCGAGGTGGAAGCCGTCCAGGACGGGTTTGCCGTCGGGCCACTCGAACGAGAGCTCGGAGCAGAGGACGGCGGTGGTGGTGGGTTGGTGTGCCATACAGGCCTCCCGGGGTGGTTGCCGAAGGGATGGTGAGCAACACGGGGAGACACCGCGGGTGCGGAACCGGGGACGGCCGGGGGAGACGAAGAAGTGGCGTCACGCAGAGGAGCGCCACGGGCCGTGACTGAGGTCGCACACTCGCGCACCGCGCGACGGCAGCAGTGCCTGCGCGGCGGGGGCGGTGTCCCGGGACCTCAGTAGAGCAACGGCCTTCTCCTTGTCTGGCTGATGACCCGGACCACGTTAGGCACCCGGCACGACGCCCGCAACCGAATTACCCGGAGCCCGGGTGCCCGGGATCCCGCCTGCGCCGCGGCTCAGGCCCGGCGCCATGCGGACCCCGCGCCATGCGGACCCCGCGCCACGCGGGCCCGGCGCCGATCCGATGCCGATCCGGTGACACCCCCGTCCCGGTCGGGTCCGGATGGCGGGAGTGTCCTCGCCGCATGGCAGACTCCTCACCTGCCATGCCTGCGGCCGAGTGGGGCCGCACCCGGGGACCGGGCCGCATGGCGGTAGTCAACAGGGGGATTTGAACGCATGTCACCGATATCCCGGCCGAGCCGTGCCGTCCTGGGCGCTTCCGTCGCCGCGCTGACCATGGTGGTCGCCACCGGCTGCGGCCCGGACAACACCGACCCGCCGGCGACCGCGGCTCCCACCGCCGGCGCCACCGTCGGCGCCACCGCCTCCGGCAAGCCGGGCGCGGCACCGATCAAGCTTCCGACGCTCGAAGAGCTGAAGACCTGGAAGCTGGAGGACTGGGACAAGTGGGCCCAGGCCAACGTGATCACCCCGGCGGTCAAGGGCTACTGGACGCTCCAGAAGCTGCTGGAGGCCAAGCCGAAGCCGCTGCCGCAGCCCTCGCCGGACGCGACCCAGCCGCCCGCGCAGCCCACCGGTGCGCCGGCCACCGGTGCGCCCGCCACCACCCAGCCCACCGCGGCCCAGCCGGGCGGTCCGGACCAGCTGCCCGCCGTGGTCCCGGCCAAGCCCGTGGCGCACCCGTTCCCGAAGAACATGCACGTCAACGGCAAGATCTTCTTCAAGGACGGCGGCGAGGACTACGTGTGCTCCGGCACCGTCGTCTCCGACCCGGCCAACCCGGGCAAGAGCAACCTGGTGTGGACCGCCAGCCACTGCCTGCACGGCGGCAAGGGCAACAAGTACTACACCGACATCACCTTCGCCCCGGCCTTCAACAGCAACGGCGTGCTGAGCAACGGCAACCGGCAGGCCAAGCTGGAGGACGCCGAGCCGTACGGCGAGTGGACCGCCACCTCGGGCATGGTCTCGCCGCAGTGGACCGCCGAGGCCGACCCGGAGAAGGGCGGCCCGTGGAGCCAGTACGACTTCGGCATCATCAAGGTCGCCAACCCCAACCCGGGCGGCAAGTCGCTGGAGGAGACCGTCGGCGGCTCCGTCCCGCTCTGGTTCAACGCCCCGCGTGACCAGGTCGGCACCGTCAGCAACTACGGCTTCCCGGAGGGCAAGCCCTTCGACGGCGTCGAGCTGGAGCACTGCGACGGCGGCAAGCCGTCCAGGAAGACCGGCGACCCGAGCCGCCCGGCGATGCTGCTGATCGGCTGCAACATGACCGGCGGCAGCAGCGGCGGCGGCTGGTACGCCACCAAGGACGGCAAGCCGGCCCTGGTCAGCGACACCTCGATCGGCAACGCCGGGAACACCTACGAGGCCGGTCCGTACCTGGAGGACGTGGCCCAGCACATGTTCGAGTACTTCTCGAAGAAGGCCAAGTGATCCGCTGAGCGGTGACCCGGGGGCCGCGTCCGCCACGGCCGCGGCCCCCGGTTTTTCCGCCGCCGGGCCCGCTCCTCCTACAATCGGCCCCATCATGAGCGCGACACTCGTAGTCAAGGACCTCAGCGCCGGCCACGGCGAACGCACCCTCTTCTCCGGCTTGGACCTGGTGGTCGCCCCCGGCGACGTGATCGGCCTGGTCGGCGTGAACGGCGCCGGCAAGTCGACCCTGCTGCGCCTGCTGGCCGGCCTGGACACCCCCGAGGGCGGCTCGCTGCGGCTGAGCCCGGCGAGCGCCAACGTCGGCCACCTGCCGCAGGAGCCAGAGCGGCGCGAGGACGAGTCGGTGCGCGAGTTCCTGGCCCGCCGCACCGGCGTGGCGGCCGCGCAGGCCGCGCTGGACGAGGCCACCGAGGGCCTGGTCGAGGGCCGGGCGGGCGCCGACGACGCGTACGCCGTCGGCCTGGAGCGCTGGCTGGACCTGGGCGGCGCCGACCTGGACGAGCGTGCCGAGGAGGTCGCGGACTCGCTCGGGCTGAAGGTCTCGCTGGACCTGCCGATGACCGCCCTGTCCGGTGGCCAGGCCGCCCGGGCCGGTCTCGCCTCGCTGCTGCTCTCCCGCTACGACGTCTTCCTGCTCGACGAGCCCACCAACGACCTCGACCTGGACGGTCTGGAGCGGCTGGAGTCCTTCGTCAAGGGCCTGCGCACGGGCACGGTGCTGATCAGCCACGACCGCGAGTTCCTGGCCCGCACCGTCACCAAGGTGCTGGAGCTGGACCTGCACCAGCAGCAGGTCAACCTGTACGGCGGCGGCTACGACGCGTACCTGGAGGAGCGGGCGGTGGCCCGGCGGCACGCCCGCGAGGAGTACGACGAGTACGCCGACACCAAGTCCTCGCTGGAGGCCCGCGCCCGGATGCAGCGCGGCTGGATGGAGAACGGCGTGCGCAACGCCCGCCGCAAGTCCTCCGACAACGACAAGATCGGGCGCGCGATGCGCACCGAGTCCACCGAGAAGCAGGCCGCCAAGGCCCGGCAGACCCAGCGGATGATCGAGCGGCTGGACGTGGTCGAGGAGCCCCGCAAGGAGTGGGAGCTGCGGATGGAGATCGCCACCGCGCCGCGCTCCGGCTCCGTGGTCGCCACCCTGCGCGGGGCGAGCGTGCGGCGCGGCGACTTCGCCTTCGGCCCGGTGGACCTCCAGATCGACTGGGCCGACCGGGTCGCCATCACCGGCGCCAACGGCGCGGGCAAGTCCACCCTGCTGGCGGCCCTGCTCGGCCGGCTCGAACTCGACGGCGGCAGTGCCTCGCTGGGCTCCGGCGTGGTGGTCGGCGAGGTGGACCAGGCGCGCGGCCTGTTCCTCGGCGGGGAGCCGCTGGCGGACGCCTTCGCGGCCGCCGTGCCGGAGCTCTCGCCGGAGGAGGTGCGCACCCTGCTGGCCAAGTTCGGCCTCAAGGCGGTGCACGTGCTGCGCCCGGCCGGCACCCTCTCCCCCGGTGAGCGCACCCGGGCCGCGCTGGCGCTGCTCCAGGCCCGCGGGGTCAACCTGCTGGTGCTGGACGAGCCCACCAACCACCTGGACCTGCCCGCGATCGAGCAGCTGGAGTCCGCGCTCGGCTCGTACACCGGCACCCTGTTGCTGGTCACCCACGACCGGCGGATGCTGGACGCGGTGGCGGTGAACCGGCGGATCGAGGTCCGGGACGGGCGGGTGCACGAGCTGTAGGCCTCCGCCGGCTCGCCGATCGGCCCCTGCCACCCGGCCTGCACCTCCCGGCCTACACCTCCCGGTCTATACCTGTCGGTCTGGACCTGTCGGTCTGGACCTCTTCCCGGAGGGGCCGTCATGTGCTGTGCTGTCCGCCATGGTTGACAGCACAGACATCGCCGTGGCGGGGACGTCCCATCCGACCGTCCCGCTCACTCCCATGACGGTGCCCGCCCACGAGGCCGAGGCCCGCAGCAGGTCCTTCCACGACGTGATGGCCCAGCGCCGGACCGTCCGCGACTACTCCACCCGCCCGATCCCGGACGGGGTGATCGAGTGGGCGGTCCGGACCGCGAGCACCGCGCCCAGCGGCGCGCACGTGCAGCCCTGGCGGTTCGTGGTGATCACCGACCCGGAGCGCAAGCGGCTGCTGCGCGAGGCGGCCGAGGCCGAGGAGCGCGAGTTCTACGGCCACCGGGCCTCGGAGGAGTGGCTGGCCGCGCTCGCCCCGATCGGCACCGACTGGCGCAAGCCGTTCCTGGAGGACGCGCCGGCCGTGATCGTGGTGTTCGAGGTGCACAAGGGCCCCGGTTCGCCGCGCCCGTACTACACCAAGGAGTCGGTGGGGATCGCGGTCGGGCTGCTGCTGGCCTCGCTGCACCAGGCCGGGCTGGCGACGCTGACCCACACGCCGAGCCCGATGAGGTTCCTCAACGAGGTGTGCGACCGCCCGGCGGAGGAGCGCGCGGCGTACGTGATCCCGGTCGGCTACCCGGCCGAGGGGGCGCGTGTGCCGGACCTGCGGCGCAAGGAGCTCGACGAGGTGATGGTCCGGCTCTGACGCGCCGGGGCGCCGGGGCACCGGGACCCGCGCGGTCACGCGCCGGGCCGTGCACCGGGCCGTGCGCGCCCGCTGCCAGAGGGACGGCGGATGGTGGCGGGTCCCGGCCGAGGACATAATCACCGTCATGAGCCAGGCGCAGCCACGGTCCTGTGGCCCCCCGCCGCCGACGGTGGCGGAGGTGACCGCCGGGCGGCCGCCGGAACGGCTGCGGCTGCCCGGCGGTCTCTGGCTGCGGCGCCGCCGCAGCACCCACACGGCGGCGCTCGACCAGGCCGTCCGCGTCAACCTGGACCATCTGCGGCCCTGGATGGAGTGGGCGGCCGAAGCCCCCTCCCGGCCGCGGACCGCCGAGCTGACCAGGGCCGGCGCCGCCGCCTGGGAGGCCGGCACCGACTTCATGTACCTGGCCGGTCTGGACGCCGAACCCGGCAGCGTGATCGGCGCCTTCGGCCTGCACGGGCGGATCGGCCCGGGCGCGCTGGAGATCGGCTACTGGGTCGCCGCCGGGCACGTCGGCCGGGGCATCGCCACCGCCGCGGCCGGGGCACTGACCGAGGCGGCGCTGGCACTGCCCGGGATCGTCCGGGTGGAGATCCGTTGCGACCGGGCGAACGGCGCCAGCGCGGCCGTCCCGCGCAAGCTCGGCTACCGGCTGGAGCGGATCACCCGGGCCGCCGTCCGGGCTCCGGCCGAGACCGGACGGCAGCTGGTGTGGGTCAAGGAGCACCGGCTCCCGGACGGACCTCGGTAGCGCCCGGCCTCGGTAGCGCCCGGCCTCGGTAACGCCCGACCTCGGTAACGCCCGGCCCCGGTGACGCCCAGCCTCAGTAGCGCCCGCCGGTCGCGGCCGGCAGCGCGTCCAGCTCGGCCAGGTCCGCCGCCGAGAGTTCGACCCCGGCCGCGCCCACGTTGTCCACCAGGTAGCGCGGCGTCCTGGTGCCCGGGATCGGGAAGACGTACCGGCCCTGCGCCAGCACCCAGGCCAGCGCGACCTGCGCGGGGCTGGCGCCGATCCGCTCGGCGACCGCCCGGACCTTCCCGACCAGTGCCAGGTTGGCGCTCAGCGCGTCCTGCTGGAAGCGCGGCAGCCGGCGGCGGAAGTCGTCGGCGGGCAGCTCGTCGACGGAGGTGATGCCGCCGGTGAGGAAGCCCCGGCCGAGCGGCGAGAACGGCAGGAAGGCGATGCCCTGCGACTCGGTGTACGGCAGCACCTCGGCCAGCACGTCCCGCGTCCACAGCGACAGCTCGGACTGCACCGAAGCCACCGGGTGCACGCTCTGCGCCCGCTTGATCTCCTCGACCGTCGCCTCGGAGAGGCCGATGCTCCGCGCCTTGCCCGCCGCGACGGCCTCGGCGAACGCGCCCCAGGTCTCCTCGATCGGGACCTCCGGGTCGACCCGGTGCAGCTGGTAGAGGTCGACGTGGTCGGTGCCCAGCCGGCGCAGGCTCTCGTCGATCGAGCGGCGCACGTGCTCGGGCCGCCCGTTGCGCTCCTGCTGGCCCGCGCCGCCCGGCACGATGCCCACCTTGGTGGCCAGGAAGGCGCGATCCCGGTACGGGCCGGCCAGTGCCGCGCCGACCACCTCCTCGTTGGTGTACGGGCCGTACATGTCGGCGGTGTCGATCAGGCTGACGCCGAGGTCGAGCGCCTGCCGGATCACCCGGACGGAGTTCTCGTCGTCCCGGTTGCGGACGTCGTAGGCCCAGGTCATCCCCATGCAGCCGAGGCCGATGACGCCGATCTCGGGGCCGCTGTTACCGAACGGGGCCTTGCGCATGACGGTGCTCCTGTCGTGGGGTTCCGCGGTTTCCCGCGGCGGTGAGTGATCAACGCGTTCAGCTTTCACCTTGGAGTGCGCTCAAGGTCAAGTCCTTCCGGAGCGGTGGTGCAAGCGGGGCGCGCACCTCCGGTTTCACCACCACCCCGGAGCCCCGGCCGTCGACCCCTCGCCGTCGCCCTCGTTCGCCTCCAGGCGTCCCACCGGGCGTCCCACCGGGCCACCACGGGTGACCAGCCGCCAAACCGGCGCACGGGAGCCAGTTCACCGGCCTCGCACACCACCGGACGCCGTCCGTCCGGTCTTGGCAGGGCCACCGGGACGGCCGACGCTCTGTGTGCAGCAGATCATCGGCTCATCGCCGTACCGCCCATCAGGGAGCACCCGACTGATCGACCCAAGGCCGCCCCACCCCCGTCCCAACGGTTTCCAAAACCTGCTCTCGGCGACGCGTCCACGCCCGGGAAGCGCTTGACGTGCACAGCTGGTCTAGTCCAGTTTGATGCTCAGCACCGCGCTCCTCCCCCGCACCGGACCACCCCCAGGCCGCCGCCCGCCCCGCGCTCCCCCTCGCGGCGCGGGCGGCCACCACGTCCCGAGAGGCACCCCACATGCCCAGCGCGCTTCCGCATGCCCGCACGCACGGACGCCCCGCCCGCCGGACCACCCTGCTGAGCCTCGCCGCGGCCACCGCGCTCGCCGCCGGCGGCCTGACCGTCCTCGCCGGGAACGCCGGAGCCGCCGACGGCAACCTGCTCGTCAACGGCGGCCTGGAGAGCGGCGCACTCAGCCCCTGGAGCTGTTCCGCCGGAACCGGAAGTGTGATCAATTCCGGTGCGCACAGCGGGACTTACGCGCTCAAGGGCGCGGTGAGCGCGAGCGACACCGCCCAGTGCGGCCAGACCGTCGCCGTCCAGCCCAACACCACCTACAACCTCAGCGCCTGGGTGCAGGGCCAGTACGTCTACCTCGGCGCCACCGGCAGCGGCGTCACCGACCCGGCCGTCTGGACCGCCGGCGGCCCCAACTGGCAGCAGCTGTCCACCAGTTTCACCACCGGGCCGGCCACCACCAGCGTCACCGTCTACCTGCACGGCTGGTACGGGCAGGGCGGCTACCTCGCCGACGACATCGCACTGACCGGCCCCGGCGGCGGCAACCCGTCGACCCCGCCGCCGAGTTCGACCCCGCCGAGCCCGACCGGCACGCCCACCGGCGGCCCGTCCACCCCGCCGCCGAACGTCGCGCTCCCGGTCGCCCCGTACATCGACATGGGCGCCTGGCCCACCCCGTCGATGCCCGACATGGCCAAGTCCGGCGGCCTCAAGGGCTACACGATGGGCTTCGTCACCGGTGTCGGCTGCAAGGCCAGCTGGTTCAACGCCTACGACCCGCGCACCGCCTGGGCCAAGGACCAGGTCGACGCGCTGCGCGCGGCCGGCGGCGACGTCAAGGTCTCCTTCGGCGGCGCCGCCGGCACCGAACTCGCCGCCGCCTGCACCACGGTGGACTCGCTGTTCGCCGAGTACGACGCCGTGGTGAGCGCCTACAACCTGCGCTACGTCGACTTCGACATCGAGGGCGCGGCCATCGCCGACACCGTCTCCAACGACCGCCGCTCCGCCGCGCTCGCCAAGCTCCAGCAGGCCCACCCGGGACTGAAGGTCTCCTTCACCCTGCCCGTGCTGCCCGAAGGCCTGACGGCCGAGGGCGTCGCCATCGTCAAGTCCGCCCGGGACGCCGGGGTGGCCGTCGACGTGGTCAACATCATGGCGATGGACTACTACCGGACCGGGACCGACTACGGCAACGCCGCCGTCCAGGCCGCGCAGTCGCTGTTCGGCCAGCTCAAGGCGCTCTACCCGGCGAAGACCGACGCCCAGCTGTGGGCCATGGTCGGCGTCACCCCGATGATCGGCGAGAACGACGACCACCAGATCTACAACCAGGCCGCCGCCCAGCAGTTGGTGACCTTCGCCAAGCAGAACCACCTCGGGATGCTCGCCTTCTGGGACGCCACCCGGGACGCCAACGCCTGCACCGGCGGCTCGCTGGCCAAGTGCACCAACATCCCGCAGCAGCCGTACGAGTTCGCGAAGATCCTCAACCAGTACGCGGGCTGAGCGCCCCCGCGGGGGCGTACGGTGCGGCTGCTCAGGTGTCGTAGCAGCCGCACCACGGCGCGTCGAAGCCGAGGCCGTCCGGGTACAGCTCGAAGTGCACCCGCTCGTCCTCCTCCTCCACCTCGTCCTTCTCGTAGTCCTCGCGGACCAGGCCGAACAGCTCGCCGTCGACACGCACGGCGAACGGGGCGATCGCGATGTCCCCGTACTCCCGGCCGGGCAGGGCGTCGAGCCACTCCCCCAGCAGCCGCTTGGCCTCCGCCTCGCCGGTGGCGCGTATCCGCGAGTCGAGGTGACGGCCGGCGGCGTCGAACTGGTGGAGGACGGCGTAGGACCGGGCGCCGAGGCAGAGGGCCGAGGCGAGGAACTGCCCGCCCTGCCAGCTGCCGATGGTGTCGGTGCGGTAGCCGGGCCGGTGGCTGATCGGGATGACCTCGGGAACGTTCACGGTCGGACCATAGGTGCGACCTCTGACAACGGCCCGGCCGGCCGGCGCGGGGTGGGGCGGAGGTACGCCGCGCCCCGGCCCCGCGCCCCGGCGCCCGGGTCAGCGCCCGGGTCAGCGCCCGGTGGGCAGGTTGGCACCGCCGGTGCAGTCGAGCACCACCCCGGTGACGAAGCCGTTGGCCGCCAGCAGGTGGATCGCCCGGGCGACGTCCTCGGCGCGGCCGACCCGGCCGGCCGGGGTGGTGGCGGCGAGGCCCTCGAACAGCGCGGCCCGCTGCTCGGCCGGAACGCGGTCCCACCACGGGGTGTCGATCACGCCGGGCGAGACGGCGTTGACCCGCAGCGGGGCGAGCTCCACGGCCAGCGGCGGGACCATCGCCTCCAACGCGCCGTTGATGGCGGCCAGTCCGGCGGTGCCGGGGAAGGCGGCCCGGGCCGAGGCCGCGGTGATCAGGGTGACCGAGCCGTCCTGGCGCAGGTGCGGCAGCGCCGCCTGGAGGACGCGCACCTGCGGCCAGAACTTGCCGTCGAAACCGGCCGCGAGTTCGTCCAGGTCCAGCCCGGCGAACGGACCGCTGCCGGCCGCGCCGCTGACCGCGACGACCAGGTGGTCGACCGTGCCGGTCTCGGCGAAGAAGGCGGCGAGGGCGGCCGGATCGGCCGCGTCCAGCTGCCGGCCGCTGCTCTTGCCGCCGATCCGGGAGACGGCGGCGTCGAGCCGGTCGCGGTCGCGGCCGGTGACCACGACCTCGGCGCCGTCCGCGGCGAAGGCGGTGGCCGCCGCCTCGCCGATGCCCGAGCTGCCGCCCATCACGACGACGCGCTGTCCGGTGAAGAGGTTTGACGCAGTGCTCATGGTGGTGGGGCCTTTCGACTTGTCGAGACCATCGGTTCCGGCAATGATGGTTGTCGAGACTGATAGTCTTGTCAAGCGGGGGTCGGAGGAGAGGGAACACGATGAGCGAGACCAAGGCCGCCGAAGCCACCGAAGCCGTCGCAGTCACTGAGGCCACCAAGGCCGGCGAGGCCGTCGAGGCCCCGACCGCCCGCCCGCACACCGGGCGCCGGCGCAACGAGGCCGCCCACCGGGCGATCCTCGACGCCGCACTCCGCCTGCTCGCCGAGTCCGACGGCACGCCCGTCACCATCGACGCCATCGCCCGGACGGCCGGTGTCGGCAAGCAGACCGTCTACCGCTGGTGGCCCTCCAAGGGCGCCGTCCTGCTCGACGCCCTCACCGACCGCGCCGAGCAGGACGTCCACGGCCCCGACACCGGCGACCTGCGCACCGACCTCCGCGCCTTCATCGCCACCACCTTCGACGCCGCCCAGCGCGACACCACCGCCTCCGCGCTGCGCGCCGTCGCCCGCGAGGCCGCCCGCGACCCGCACCTCGCCGACCTGATGCGGAGCTTCACCGCCGCCCGCCGCACCGCGCTGCGCGACCTCCTCGCCAAGGGGCGCGAGCGCGGCGACCTCGCCGGTGACGCCGACCTGGACCTCATCGCCGACCAGGTCTACGGCGTGTTCTGGTACCGCTTCCTGCTCGGGCACGACGCCCTGGACGCGGACACCGCGCAACGCCTCGCCGACTCGCTGACCAGGGGGAACGCCGCAGGCTAGCGCTGCGGGCGACGCCCGCGCAGCAGGGGCAGGTACACCTCGTCCACGATCTCCACCAGGACGTCGTCCGGCGCCGTCGGCACCCCGCGCACCACGAACTCGTTGCGCAGCAGCACCACGGCCACCGTCGCCACCCGGGGGCGCAGCACCTCGGGGGCCAGCTCGCCCCGGGCGACCGCGCGCCCCAGGACGGTGAGCCAGGGCGCGGCCGCCGCGTCACCGGACTGGTCCTGCAACTGCGCCAGGAACTCCGTCGCACCGCCGGCCGCGGCCAGCAGTTCGCGCAGCACGGCGCCCAGCGGAGAACTCCAGTGGCGGTTCGCCTGGCGCAGCAACTCCAGTGCGTCGCCGCGCAGTTCACCGGTGTCGGGGAGCGGGGCGGTCTTCGCCAGCTGCTTGTAGGCGGCGATGCCGAGGGCCAGCCGGTTGGGCCAGCGGCGGTAGATGGCGTTCTTGTTGGTGCCGGCGCGGGCGGCGACCTTGTCCATGGTCAGCCCGGCGTACCCGGACCCGGTCAGTTCCTCGACCGCCGCCCGCAGGATCGCCTCCTCCAGCGCCGCCCCGCGACGCCGCGTCTGCCCGGCCATGCCGTCGCCCTCTCCGTAGACCGCCCCCATCCTTCTTGCCGCACCGAGCCATCGGCAACTAGGGTACTGGCCGTACCGTAAATTTCCTCTCGCCGGAAAGGCGGAAGAACATGCGTGCCAAGGGAATCAGCTACGACACCGGCTTCGTGAAGAACGGGACGTACTCCCGGCACCGGTTCGACCCGGAGGTGGTCGAACGCGAGCTGCGGGTCATCAGGGACGAGCTGCACTGCACCGCCGTCCGCGTCATGGGTGGCGACCCGGAGCGGATCGAACTCGCCGCCGGGTACGCCGCCGACCTCGGCCTGGAGGTCTGGTTCTCGCCCTACCCGCTGGAACTGACCGCCGACGCGATGCTGGAGCTCTTCGCCGACTGCGCCGAGCGCGCGGAACGGCTGCGGCGGCGCGGGGCCGAGGTGGTGTTCGTGACCGGCGCCGAACTGAGCCTGATGAACCCGGGCTTCCTGCCCGGCTCCAGTACGGCGGATCGGGTCGCCCTGCTCGCCCGGCCCGAGCAGGTGCGCGAGCACCTCGGGGCGGTCGCCGACCGGGTCAACGCGTTCCTCGGCCGGGCGGTGGCCGCCGTCCGCGAGCGGTTCGGCGGACGTGTCACGTACGCCGCGGTGCCGCTGGAGCGCGTCGACTGGGAGCCCTTCGACCTGGTCTCACTGGACCTCTACCGCTCCGCCGAGACCGCCGACCGCTTCGCCGACGGCGTCCGCGCCCTGACCGACCAGGGCAAGCCCGTCGCCATCACCGAGTTCGGCGCCGCCACCTACCGCGGCGCCGGCGACCGGGGCGCGCTCGGCCTCGACGCGGTCGAGTACGACGACAACGGCCCGGTCCGCCTCGACGGCCCGTACCAGCGCGACGAGGCCGGGCAGGCCGCCTACGTGCGCGAACTGCTGGAAGCGTTCGACGCCGGCGGCATCGACGCCACCTTCGTCTTCACCTTCGCCCTCTACGACCACGTCCACCGCCCGGACGGCGACCCCCGCGACGACCTCGACCTGGCCAGCTACGGCATCGTCAAGACCTACGAGCACGGCGCGGGCAGCACGTACCCAGGCGTCCCCTGGGACCCGAAGAAGGCCTTCTTCACCATCGCCGACTACCACCGCACCCACTGACCCCACCCGCCGCCACTGCGCGGGAAGTCGGCCAGGCCGACTTCTCGCGCGAAGCGTTCCGTCAACCGATGGAGGACATGCCGAAGGCGGACGTCACCAGACCGAGGACGTACGGCATCTCGGCGCCGTTCAGGGCCGTCGGGTCGACCGAGTACACGACCGTCCGGGAGAGGTCGCGGGTGGCGAAGACGCCGCTGGTGGAGCCGGGGCGGGCGCCGGTCTTGCCCCAGGCCACCACGCCGTCCGACTCAAGCTTCTCCAGGCCCATGCTCATGCACGCCTTGCCGCCCGGGCAGTGGGTGCTGTGTGCGGCGACCGGCACGTCCGGGACGGTGAACAGCAGTTCCTGCTGGGCCGGCGGGAGGAGACGGCCCCGGAACAGGGCGGTCATGAAGCGGTCGAGGTCCGGGGCGCTGGAGATCATGCCGCCCTCGGCCCAGGGCCACGGGCTCTGCTCGGTCACGTCCACCCGGTGCGAGCCGCCGCCGACCTCGGGGACGGTCAGGTACGGATGGCTCGCGGGGCGCCTCAGCCTCGGGTCGTCGCCGTCCGGGAGGGAGGTGTCATGCAGGCCGAGCGGGCGGATGATCCGGTCGCGCAGCTCGTCGGCGTAGCGGTGGCCGGTGACCTCCTCGACCACCAGTCCGGCGACGAAGGTGTTCATGCCGTTGTACTGCTGGGCGGTTCCGGGGTCGAAGCCCAGCGTCTGGCCCTTCATCGAGGCGAGGACCTCCCCGGGGGCGAACAAGTCGAACTTGTGCTCGGCGAACCAACCGGTGGTGCCGTCCCCCCCGGGCATGCCGGTGCCGCCGGGCAGTCCGCTGGTGTGGTTGAGCAGCTGCCCGACCTTCACCCCTTCGTATGGGAAGTCCGGGAGGTACTGCCGGACGTCGGCATCGAGGTCGACCCGTCCCTCGGCGGCGAGTTGGAGGACGACGGTGGTGGTGAAGATCTTCGAGACCGACCCGATCCGGAACCGGCCCTGCGGGTCCACGGCCATCCCGCGCTCCGCCGAGACGCCCTCGAACTTCCCCGTGGAACCGGTGATCCGCACGAACCCGGCGGAGACGTCGGCGGCCGGCCGCCGGTCGAACGCGGCCCGGACCGCCGCCCTGTCCAGGGGTGGGAGTGCGGACGCACTCGATGACACCCCGGCAGCGGGCGCCACGGCGAGCGCGGGCGTACCCGCCCCGACCGTCAGCGCGACCGCCAGGGCTCCGGCGGCGGCCAGGACGGTCCAACGGGTCTGGTTCTTGTGCGCGTTCGCGTTCATGTGCGGTCGGCTCCAGGCTGGTCATCGGCCGGGCCGGCGGTTCCCGGCCCGGCGACGAGTCTTTCTGCCGTGCCCGCGCGGGACATCAGGGGCTGGACGCCACCGTCCCCTGATTTCGCGTCAGGGTTCACCCCGAGGAGGCGACACGAGGCCTCGGGTCAGACCCCCAGCGCCTCGGCCGCCGACGCCGTCCCCTCCAGCCGAGCCCTGATCTTGGCGAAGGCGGTCTCCCGGGAGACGGACAGGTCGTCGGCGAAGGAGGCGAAGCCGCTGTCGTCACAGGTGCCCAGCCGCTCCACCGGGAGGTGCCGGGCGGCGCTCAGCACCCGGTCGCGCACCTGCTCGACACTCTCCACCACCGGATCGTTCGGGTCGGTGACACCGACGAACACCCGGCCCTCCGGAGGGAGTTGATCGGCGACAGCGGACAGGACCCGATCCGGGTCGGCCTCGCTCGCCAGCGACAGGTAGAAGCTGCCCACGGTGAGCCTGAACAGCTCGGGCAGCAGCTCCGCGTAGTCGACGTCGAGGCTGTGGGTGGAGCCCTGGTCGGCACCGGGGTCGGTGTGGACGCCGATCCGGGCTCGCTCGACCTCGCTGAAGCGGCCCAGCACCATGTTGTTGAGCTCGACGAACTCGTGCAGCACGCCGCCGCTCGGGTCGAGCTTCAACGCAAGCCGGGCTTCGGTGAGTTCGAGCTGCACGACGTGCACCCCCGCGTCGAGGCAGCCCCGGATGTCCGCCTCCGCACCCGCGATCAGGTCCTCCATGTACTGGGTGTGCGAGTACCCGGAGACACCGGCCGGCGGGTACAGGAGGCTGAGCAGCGAGGGCGAGACGACCGACTGCTTCACGGGGACGGTCGCGAACTTCTGCGCGGCCCGCAGGAATTGCTCGGCATGCGCCTGGTAGCGGAAGGGGCCGGAGGACAGGACGGGCAGCTGCCGCCGGTGCCCGTCGGCGAAGGGCAGGACGACGCCGTCGGGGCTGAAGTTGTCGGCGCCGACGACCGGATAGGTGTAGGCGCTGGGCTTGGTCTGGTCGCCGTCGGTGACGACCTTCGAGCCGAGGGCCTCCAGCCGCACGATGGTGTCCTGGACCGCCCGCCGCTGGACCTCGGCGAACGCGGCGCCGGAGAGACGCCCGGCCCCGTGCTCGGCGATGGCGGAGAGGAGCTCCGGGGAGCGCGGGATGCTGCCGATGAGTTCGGAGGGGATGCTCATGGCGGCAGCCTAGGAACACGGGCACCCGGGGCGTCGGACATGATCGGAATTGCCGTCGATCGCATTCCACAAGGGCAGGAGGGGAGGCCGAAGTCGACCCCACCCGGACACACTTGGGCCACACCCGATCATTCCGTCGAGCGGGACCGCGAAGCCCCCGAGACTGTTCCGATGCTGTGCCGTCACTCCCGGGAGGTCGGGGAATGTGCTCGCCGGAGGCCTCGCCCCCGATCCACCAGGCCCCGATCCGCCAGGCCGTGATCCTCGCGGGCGGACGCGGCAGGCGGCTCGCCCCGTACACGGACCTGCGCCCCAAGGCGATGGTCGAGGTGAACGGCACGCCGCTGCTGCGCCACCAGATCGACCGGTTCGCCGACGCCGGCGTGGAGACGGTGGTCGTCTCGGCGGGCTACCGCTCGCAGGCGATCACCGACTACGTGCGCACGGCACCCCTGCCGGTCCGCACCACCGTGGTCGTGGAGGACCACCCGCTGGGGCGGGGCGGCGGCCTGAAGCTCGCCGCCCGCGCGCTCCCGGCGCCCAGGGAACCGTGGTTCGCCGTCTACGGCGACATCTGGACCGACTTCCCGCTCACCGCACTCGGTGCTCACCACCTGCGCTGTGGGGCCCTGGCCACGGTCGCCCTGGTCCCGCCCCGGCTGCCCCGGGGCACGGTCCGCTGCGACGCCTCCGGGAGGGTCGCCGAGCTCGCCGCGCCGCCCCCACCCGACTGCACGGTCAACGGCGGGGTGTACGCCTTCGCACCCGGTGTCGTCCCGCTGCTGCCGGACCAGGGGGACCACGCGCACACGACCCTCCCGCACCTGGTACGGCTGCGGCAGCTGACGGGATACCGCGCCGACGGCTTCTGGCGGGCCGTCAACACACCTGCGGATCTACGGGAGTTGCGGGCGCGCATCACGGAGACCGTCCGCTGACCATGCCCGCCTGGGTCAGGACCGGACCGGCTCCCCCGCGCGGACGGCCCGCAGCCCCCGCTCGACGGTCTCCAGGTTCTCCCCCACCGGCGCCACGTAGTCCAGTACGCCGCGCGCGGCCTCCTCCCCGAGCGTGCGGGTGATCACCCAGGTCGCGAGGTACTGGGAGGCCAGGCAGCCCCCGGCGGTGGCGATGTTCCCCTCGACGTGGAACGGCGCGTCCAGCACGGTGACGCCCCGGGCCTCGACGAAGGGCCGGCTCGTCCGGTCCGTGCAGGCCGGCCGGCCCTCCAGCAGCCCGAGGTGCGCCAGCACGAGGGCGCCGGAGCACTGGGAGCCGATCAGCTGCCGGGCGGGGTCGAGCGGCAGCGCGGAGAGCAGGCGGTTGTCGGCGACCACGTCGCGGGTCTTCACCCCGCTGCCGATCAGCACCACGTCGGCCTCGGCGACGAACTCCATCGGGCGCTGCCCGGTCACCTCGACGCCGTTCATCGAGGTGACGACCGGTGTCGGCGTGGTGATGAAGGCCTCCAGACCGTCCGGGCGGCAGCGGTTGATCAGCGCGGACGCGATGAAGCTGTCCAACTCGTTGAACCCGTCGAACGTCACCACGGCTACCTGCATCGCAACTCCTTCATCCGGCGCGGAACGTCCAGTCTCCCCGACCCCGCTGGTAGAGGCCACCGGCGGTGCGGTGGCCTCGGGCGGATCGCCGGGCCCCTACCGCTCCTGGTGGATGAGCTGGTCCCGGCGCACCCTGAACTCCTCACGCCCGTCCGGCGTCGCGACACCGTGTGGCGAGGTGGAGACGGTGACGATCCCGTCGGCCTCACCCGAGCCGGCATCCTCAAGGATCACGCAGCCGACGGTGACCTCCACCGGGTACACCGAACCGGGGCCCAGGTCGATCGGGACACCGAAGATCGGCCACTTTTCGAACAGCGTCCACGTCCGCCCCTCGGCATCCGTGAACCGAACCTCCAGGCATCCCGGGAACCCGTCGTCCACCCAGCGGACCGCTTCACAGCGCAGATCAACCACCGAGGCCTCCCGGCCGAGCAAGGTCAACAACGAGGGCATTGTGCCGGAGCGGAAAGTCGGACCGGCCGACTTTCCACTCACCCAAGCCCGCCAGGCGGCGGCTGCGGGAGCCGGGAATCTCGCTCCGGCGAAGCGGTGGAGCCGTGCGCGGCGCCGACCTGATCGAGCACCTCACCTGAGGGAACGGGCAGCTACAGCTCGCGGAAGTACACGGCCACGGGCAGCTTGACGCACCCGAGGCTCTCGTACAGCTCCCTGGCCGGGCCGTGGAACTCGTCGCCGCCGGTGCCGATTTCGACGTACCGGGCTCCGTGGTCGCGCATGTGGCCGAAGGCGTGCTCGCACAGGTCGGTCGCCAGGTGGTCACGGCGGTGGTGTGGGTCGACGGCGAGGATGCCGATGGTGCCGCGCTCGCGGGTGGGGTCGATCTCCCAGCCGACGTAGCCCGCGATCGCTCCGTCGAGGTCCGCGACGGCGACGTGCTTGCCGTGCTCCGGGGTGTGCAGGGTGGCGAGCAGGGTGCGGTAGTCCTCGCGCCACCGGCCGTGCTGGCGGGCGAAGACGACTTCGCCGACCAGGGGACGAAAGGATTCCTCGTAGAACGGTCCGAAGGTCTCGATGGTGAGTTCGGTCAGCCGCGCGAAGTCCTGCGGCTCGAAGCTGCGGATGATCACGGAAAGCGCTCCTCACTGAGGTTCGGGGAGCGACCCCGGCGGGTCGCAGTCGGCCTCGGCGGCGCCGGCCGCCACGCGGATGCCGCCGAGGAGCATCGCACGGAAGGCCGGATCGGCGTACGCCTCCTCGCCGTGGCCCATGCCGGTGTACCAGGACCGGCCGCCCTGGACCCGCTGGCACCAGGTGATGGGGTGGTCGCCCATCCGGTCGGGGCCCGGGTCGTAGGAGGACTCGTCGAGGGAGGCGAGGACGTGGACGGTGTTCCTGGGGTCGGTGCGGAAGTTGTACCACTCGTCCGACCGCTCCCACGTGGCGGGCAGGTGCCTGGTGCTGGGGTTGTGCCGGTCCTCGACGACCACCCGGGCCCGGAACAGCCCGTGGGGATGGCTCTTGAAGTAGGCGCCGACGACCTGGCCGTAGAAGGGCCAGTCGAACTCGGTGTCGGAGGCGGAGTGAAGGCCCGCGTAGCCGCCGCCGGTCCGGATGTAGCCCTCGAAGGCGGTCTTCTCGGTGGCGTCGAGGACGTTGCCGGAGGTCAGGGCGAAGACGACGGCCCGGTAGCCGGCGAGGCGGGCGGGGGTGAAGAAGGCGCCGTCCTCGGTGGCGTCGACCGCGAACCCGTTCGCGGCGCCCAGGTCCTTGACGGCCTGGACGGCGGCGGGGATCGAGCCGTGCCGGTAGCCGCCGGTCTTGGAGAAGACGAGCACCTTGAACTCAGGCCGCCTGGGTGCGGGTTCCGACGCGGCACAGCCCGTGAGGCCGATGAGGGCGAGCACGGCACCCAGTGCCGGCATCGGCCGCAGTGATCGGAGACGGGGCAATTCGGACTCCTCGGGAGAGGCGCACAGGGGCGCACCTGGAGAGCATCCTGACAGGTGGGGGGATACGAATGAGGGAGTGGGAAGTCGGGCTCGCCGACTTCCCACTCCCTCGGCGTCACGGGGTGGGGCTGGGGGTGAGGGTGGGGGATGAGGGTGGGGGTGGGGTCGTATGCCCTCCGATATCACGGGATTCAGAGGACGTTGGGGAGGACGAGGTCCAGTTCGGACCAGACCGTCTTGGAGTTGGGGTGACGGGGAATGGTGCCCCAGCGGTCGGAGAGCGCGTCGACGAGGGTGAGGCCGCGCCCGGACTGGGAGTTGGGCCGGAGCTTCGTGGGGAGGGCGGGGATCCTGTCACCCCGGGGGTCGCTGATCTCGATGCGGAGGGTGATGCCCCGGCGCACGAAGGTGGTGAGCGAGAGGTGAAACTCGAACCCGCGCCCCGGAACGCGTCCGTGCGTGATCGCGTTCGCGGCCAGCTCGGCGACGATCAGGAGCGCGCCGTGGTAGCGCTCGGTGTGGGTGGAGTGCAGTTCCCAGTCCGTGAGTTGACGCCTCGCCAGACGTCGGCAGATGGCCGCGCCCTTGGGGGAGGCGGTGAGGGTGGTGGTGTGGGAGCGGGGGTTGTCGCGGGGGATTTCGGTTGCCATGGGAGAAAAGCGTGGCGGGCTGGAAGTACCCTGACCAGGCATCCGGCACGCACGGAGGGTGCCTGTACGGGTGCGGACAGCTTTCGTGTGGCTCAATCGCAGAAGGGCGACCACGATGGGCGTGGCGAGTGGCAATGGATCCGGAACCGACGACGTGCGGACTGAATTGCCGGAGGACCTGACGGAGGTCTCGGACTTCTTCCGCGCGCTCGGCAAACAGATCAAGCTCCTACGGGAACAGGCCGGACTGACGCAGAGGCAGCTCGGCGAGCGTGTCGGCTACACGGAGCAGATGATCAGCGCGGTGGAACGTGGAGTCCGCACCCCGCAGCCCGAGTTGCTGATCGCGCTGGACAGAGCGCTCAACGCCCGTGGCCTGCTGGCCATCGCGGCGGACGACGTGATCAAGGCCCGGAACAAGGCCCGGGTACGCCATCCGGCCTGGTTCCGGGGCTACGTCGAGCTGGAGCCCGTGGCGGTCGAGATCCACGAGCACAGCATGTATGCCATCCCGGGCCTCTTGCAGACCGAGGCGCACATGCGAGCTGTGTACGGGATGAGGCAGCCCTTGCTGACTGAAGAAGTCATCGACGAACGGGTAGTGTCGAGGCTCTCCCGCCAGGTGATCCTCTCGCGATGGCCGCGTGCGATCTTCAGCTGGGTCGTCGATGAGAGCGTCCTCATGCGGCCCTTGGGCGGCTGGGAGGTTCACAGAGAACAGCTGCGCCACCTGCTGGAGGTGGGAAGGATGCGGGGGATGGCCATTCAGGTCATGCCGCTGAACAGGAGCGAGCACGCAGGGCTGGGCGGCCCGTTCATCCTGATCACGCCCAAGGGGCGCCCACAGACCGGTTACATCGAGGCGCAACAGAGCAGTCGTCTGATCACGGATCAGGAGGAGGTCCGTATCATGAACGCACGCTACGGCGCCCTCAGGGCTCAGGCTCACACGCCGGAGGAGTCCATGACCTTGATCGAGAAGATGCTGGGAGAATGATGAACACGAAGCTGGTGTGGTTCAAGAGCAGCCACAGCACCAACGAGGGCGGCGCCTGCGTCGAGGTCGCCGAGACTCCCGGCACCGTCCACGTCCGTGACTCCAAGGACAAGAGCGGCCCCCAGCTGGCCTTCGAGCCGGCCGCGTGGGACGCGTTCGTGAGGTTCGCCGCCACCGCCGAGGTCTGAGCCGCAAGGCCTCCCCTCAACGGCCCACCGCCTTCCCGGCGGCGGGCCGTTGGCGTACCGTCGGACGGTATGGAACTCGCCTGGTTCAAGAGCAGCCACAGCGGCAACGAGGGCGGTGCCTGCATCGAAGTCGCCTGGCGCAAGAGCAGCTACAGCTCCAACGAGGGCGGGCAGTGCGTCGAGGTCGCCGACACCCCCACCGCCGTCCACGTCCGTGACTCCAAGGACAAGACCGGCCCCCAGCTCACCTTCTCCCCCGCCGCCTGGCAGGCGTTCGTGACGTTCGCCGCCACCACGACCCGGCCCGTCTGACCCGACAGCTTCACTCTGTACGGGCCTTCCGCGAATCGACCACCCGACGAACATATGCTCGGTCAACTCCCTTCCCAGGATGAGACGATCACCTCTCACCGGTCAATTCGCGAGAGGGCAGGCAATGAATCTTCTGGTGGCCGACGATCTGCGTCTCAGTTTCGGCACGACCCGCGCGCTGGACGGCGTCTCGTTCGCAGTCGCCCCACGGGAGGTGGTGGCCGTGACCGGGTCGAGCGGCTCGGGGAAGTCGACGCTGCTGCACTGCTTGGCGGGGATCCTCACCCCGGAGGCCGGTAGCGTCCGCCTCGACGGCGAGCGGTTCGACAACCTGCCGGAGGCGGGCCGCAGCTCTCTGCGTCGCCGGGACTTCGGCTTCGTCTTCCAGCTGGGCGAGTTGATCCCCGAACTGTCCGTCCTGGAGAACGTGGCCCTGCCGCTGCGGCTCGCGGGTGCGACCCGTAAGGAAGCCGCACGGAACGCGGCCGAGGCACTCGGACGGCTGGAGATCGCCGACCTCGCCGCGAAGCGTCCGTCCCAGATCTCCGGCGGACAGGCCCAACGAGCCGCCGTGGCAAGGGCCTTGATCCACCGCCCGAAGGTGGTCTTCGCCGACGAGCCCACCGGTGCGCTCGACACCGTCAACGGCGAGCGCGTGCTGACGGCGCTGACCACGGCGGCCCGGGAGCAGGGCGCCGCCGTGGTCGTGGTGACCCACGAGGCTCGCGTCGCGGCCTGCGCGGACCGCGAGATCGTGATGAGCAACGGCCGCGTGGTCGGGACGAAGGAGCGGGTCTGATGCGAGCCCGCCTCTACCCCTTACTCCTGGGCGTGCGCCTGGTGCGCGGCTACGGCCGCTCGGGCTGGGCCCGGGTCGCCCTGATGGCCGGCGGGACCGCGCTCGGCGTGGTCGTCCTCCTGCTGGCGATCGCCGTCCCGGGCATGCTCCAGCACCGTGCGGACCGGGCCGACGCCCGGACCGTGATCTGCGCGGCCACGGCCGATAGCCCGGCAGCCGGCTGCGGCCTGCTCGGCCAGGGCGTGTCGGACAGCTGGTACGGCCGACCCCTGCAACGTCAGCTCGTCGCCGCGTCCGCCGACGCCCCGCCGCCCGGCCTGAGCCGTCCGCCCGCTCCGGGCGAGGTGGTGCTCTCACCCGCGCTGCGAGCGCTCTACGACCGGCCGGGCAACCAGGCGCTGCGCGACCGGCTGCCCGGCCGGGTCACCGAGACGATCACCGCTGACGGCCTGGTGCAGCCGGACGAACTGCTCGCGTACGTCGGCGTCGGGAGCACCCCGGGTGCCTCGACCCAGCAGTTCACGGGGTACGGGCCGCTGGCACACGGCGCCACCGGCCCGGCGGTGGTGGCCGAGGCCAGCGCGGTCGCGGACGCCCGCAAGAACACCATCACCCTGGCCGTCGGCGTGATCGCCGTCCTCACCCCCGTCCTGCTGTTCCTCGCCTCCTGTGCCAGGCTCTCCGCCGCCACGCGGGACCGGCGCCTGGCCGCGCTCCGCCTGCTCGGGGTGACGCCGCGCCAGGCGCAGGTGGTGAACGCCGGGGAGAGTGCCGTGGTGGCCTCGCTGGGTGCGCTCGCCGGCCTGGCCGTCTTCGAGGCTCTGCTGCCGTTCACCTCCCGGTGGACCGTCGCGGGCTACGGCTGGTACTCCGCCGATCTCCAGCCCCCGCTGTGGCAGACCGCGGCGCTGCTGCTGGCCGTTCCCCTGCTCGCCGTCGCGGTGGGGGCCGTCGCGGTCCGGCGGGTCACCAGCGCCACGAGGGCCGGGCGCACCGACACCGTGCCGAAGGCCCCGTCCCCCTGGCGGCTGGCGCCTCTGGTGCTCGGCATCGCCGTCAGCGGGTACGCGGCGATGAGCCCCCCGCCGGAGCGCGGTGACCCGAACACCTCGATGCTGCTCACCATGGCCGCCGGGCTGCTGCTGGTGTTCATCGGCCTGGCGGCGGGCACTCCGCTGATCGCCCGGAGCATCGGCGTGTTCCTCGGGCGGGTGGCCCGGTCGATCGCCGTCCTGCTCGGCGCCCGCCGGCTGGAGGCCGAGGCCGCCGCCGCGACCCGGGTCGTCTCCGGGCTGGTCCTGCTGGTCTTCGCGGGGGCGTTCGGGCAGTCGGTGTTCGCGGCGATCCAGTCCCGCACCGCCGCCGAGTCCTGGGCCCAGGTGATGGCCCCCGGCGTGTACCAGGGGCCGGCGACGAGCGCGGACGGCACGCCGCTGGCGGCCGCCACCTTCGCCGATGTCCCCGGTGTGCGCTCCGTCGTCCCCGTGCGCCGGCTCCAGACGCCGATGGCCCCCGTCACCGCGACGCCCGCCCCGAACATCTCGAACATCTCGAACGTCCCGAACACCCCGAACGTCCCGGGCGTCCCGGGCGTCCCGGGCGTCCCGGGCGGAGGTTCCGCGGCACCGGCCGGCGTGGTCCAGACGCCCCCGCTCATCCACAACGCCGTCGTCCTCAGCTGCGCCGAGCTGTCCTCGGTCATCAGGCAGGCGCCGCAGTCCTGCGAGGAGGGCACCGCGTACTGGCTCGCCGGGTCCGGTCAGCCGGCCGGGCTCGGCAACGGGGCACCGCTGACCCTGGCTCCGGTGACCGACCCCGGCAGCCCCCTCACCGTGGCGGCACCCACCCGCACCCTGGAGGTCCCCGACCGCAATGCGATCTCCGACAGTTCTCCGGTGGCGGCCGAGATGATGCTGCCGCCCGGCACACCGGGCCTGTCCGCCGCCGCATTGCCCGCCGCGTCGTACCTGGTCGTCACCGACGGCGAGCGGTCCACCTTCGAGGCGCTCAACGCGGCGGCCGCCCGGGTCGACCCGAGCCTGACGGTCTCCGTCCCGGACATCGCGCTCGAATCGCAGTACCAGTTCCCGCTGTTCCGGGCCCTGCTCACCATCGGGACCCTCCTCGTGCTCACGATCTCCTGCGCGGCCATCGCCGTCGGCTCGATCGACCGGGCGGTCGAACGCCGCCGCGAGGTCGCCCTCCAGGCCGTGGTCGGGGTCCCGTTGCCCACCATGCGGCGCGCCCAGCTCCTCCAGGTGCTCATCCCGTACGGCAGCGGCATCACCCTGGCCCTGGGCCTCGCCGCCCTGGTCGGCCGCGCCTACGGACGTGCGGGAGGCACGTCCGGGGCGATCCCGCTCGGAGGGCTCGGCGCCGTCGCCGCCATCGCGCTCGCCGGCGCGGTGGTGGCGGGGCTCAGCGCGCTCCCCGCTCTCGGCCGGGGCGTCAAGGCGGAGTTCCTGCACCGCGAATAGCCCACGGCACCCCGCATCCGTCAACGGCGGCAACGGGCCCGCACCCGCAGGGGCGCGG
>NZ_JBHTWX010000117.1:0-29426 GCF_042792155.1 Kitasatospora sp. NPDC056651
CCCCGTCACCGGGGGCGGGCGGCCGCTTCGTCGTTCAGAGCCGTCGTTCAGAGCGTCGCGGGCTCGGCCTGGGCCTGCTCCGCCGGGGCCGGCGCCACCTCGCGCGGGAAGCGGCGGTTCACGGACTTCACCACCGTGCGGCCGAGCTTCTGGAACGGGATCTCGACCAGCCGGTACGAGAGGTAGGAGAGCACCACGAGCGCCGCGAGGTAGCCGAGGGTGAGGACGGCCTGCCCCATCAGGCCGGCGAACGGCAGCGGGTGGGTCCGGAGCTTCCAGCCGACGAAGTACATCAGCGGGCCGTGCAGCAGGTAGACCGAGAAGCTGATCGTGCCCAACCCGCTGAGCCAGCGCGGGAAACGGCGGTGGCGCAGCAGCATGGCGCCCGCGAACAGCGCCCAGGCGGCCAGGTAGGCGAAGGAGAAGGACTCCCACGAGGGGGTCCAGGTGTGCCACAGCGCGGTGTCCCGGTTGTACAGGTAGCCGACCGCGACACCGGACACGACGACGAAGGCGCAGCAGAGCAGGGCCGGGAGCCGGTCGATCTGGCAGTGCTCCAGCCGGTACAGCACGGTGCCGGCGAACATCGTCGCGAAGATCAGCATCGTCTCGAAGCCGGTGGAGCGGCTGTTCAGCGTGATCAGCGCCAGGCCCAGCCCGCCGAGCAGCAGCGCGCCCCAGCGGGTCAGGTCCGGGCGGGCGGTGGCGATGCAGGCCAGCGCCATCAGCACCACGATCCCGGCGGCCGCCGCCAGGTGCCCGGAGGCCTCCAGGCTCACCGAGACGGTGCTGATCGGCAGCCAGGCGCCGAGCAGCAGCGCGACGGCGGCGAAGCCGACCGCGACGGGGGCGCTGTGCCGGTGCCACCCCTGGACGAACAGGGCGGAGACGAAGTAGTAGAAGACCATCTCGTAGGCGAGCGACCACATCACCCCGAGCATGCTGGGCACCCCCAGCAGGTCCTGGAGCAGCAGGCCGTTGGCGGCGAGCGACAGCGCCGGGTGGTCGAAGGTGAAGCCCTGCACGATCTGGTCACCGCGGGGCAGCACCAGCAGGCTCGCCACCACCGCGACGGTCACCGCGGGGTAGATGCGGAAGATCCGCCCGGTCCAGAACGCCCGGACGTCGCCGCGCCGTTCCAGCGAGGCCGGGATGATGTAGCCGCTGACCAGGAAGAACAGCATCACGCCGAAGAAGCCGAGGTCCAGGTGCGGCGGCACCCGGTCCCCGTGCGGGATCTTGTCGAGCAGCCCGAAGTGGTGCATCGCGACGGCGAGGGCGGCGATGCCGCGCAGGGCGTCGAGCCAGCCGAGCCTGGCGGAGGCGGGGGACTTGGACCTGGGGGACGATCCGGGCGTCGCGAACTTCACAGCCGGAGGCTAGCGGAAACCGTCCGGCGGGGCGGCCGCCGTCCGCCGGGCCCCCGAACGGTCGTACGGATACGGACGGTGGACGTTCACCGGAGCTTCCGGACGATCGGGTACACATGGACGGTGACATCCCAGCTCTTCCCGTCCGACGTGCAGCAGTCGCTGGACCTCGTCGGCATCTTCGTCTTCGCCCTCTCCGGGGGTCTGCTCGCCGTCCGCAAGAACATGGACATCTTCGGGATCTGTGTCCTGGCGGAGGTCACCGCCCTCGGCGGTGGCGTGATGCGCGACCTGGTGATCGGGGCGACCCCGGTCGCCGCCTTCACCAACCTCGGCTACTTCGTGACCCCGCTGGCCGCCGCACTGGTGGTGTTCTTCCTGCACCCGGAAGTCGAGCGGATCAACCGGGCGGTGCAGACCCTGGACGCGCTCGGGCTCGGGCTGTTCTGCGTCACCGGCACCGCCAAGGCGCACGACTTCGGGCTCGGCGCGGTCGCGGCGATCGCGCTCGGCATGGTGACCGCGGCCGGCGGCGGCGTGATCCGCGACGTGCTGGCCGGGGAGATCCCCTCGCTGCTGCGCTGGGACCGGGAGATCTACGCCGTCCCGGCCCTGGTCGGCGCCACCATGGTCGCGCTGCTGATCGCCACCGACCACCTCACCGGCCCGACCGGCACCGCCGCCGCGCTCACCGCCTTCGGGCTGCGGATGCTCGCCCTGCGGTACGGCTGGCGGGCACCACGGGCCTGGCACCGCAACGGTTCTCGCACCAACGAGGAGTAGGCGAGCCGCCGTACGCGAGCGAGATCGCCTCGGCGGTGCAGAGCAGTTCCGGCACCATCCGGGCCAGGACGGCCGGTGGCACCTCGCTCGCCGGGGCGCTCAACGCGCAGGCCGCGACCGTCCGTCCGCCGCTGCCCGCGACCGGTGCGGCCACGCAGGTCACCGGCTCCCGGTGCTCGCAGGACTCGGCCGCCCAGCCCCGGCGGCGCACCGCGGCCAGCTCGGGCTCCTCGCCCCCGTCCCCTCCTCCGGAGAGGCCGGCGAGCAGCACCCGGCCGACCGCCGTCCCCTCGACCGGGGCCCGGCGCCCGATCCGGGACGGCCCGGCGCCCGGCGGCCCGGCCACCTCGTCCAGGTAGAGCACCTCGCCGTCGTCCAGCACCGCGAGCCGGACGGTGAGGCCGCTGCGGGCGCTGAGCGCGGCCAGGTACGGCGCGGCGACCTGCCGGACGTCGAAGTCCTCCAGCGCGCGGTGGGCCAGCGAGAGCACCCGGCCGCCGATGCGGTAGCGGAGGTCCGGCTGGCGGCGGGCGAAACCGTGCTCCTCCAGGGTGCGCAGCAGCCGCAGGGCGGTGGACTTGTGCACCCCGAGGCTGCTGGCGGCCTGCTCCAGCGAGAGCGGTGCGTCGCCGAGTGCGTCGAGCAGGGTCAGCGCGCGGTCGACCGACTGCGACATGGCGTATCCCGTGGATCCGGCTGACTGGTGGCGCCAGGCTAACCGCTGGGTGGCGCAGAGGTGTAAACCAGTGCCGGACGCGGCCGTCCGGTGGTGGTGCGTGCGGTCGTCGTCCGGCGGTGGCGCGTGCGGTCGTCCGGCCGTGCTGCGTGCGGTCGGTGGCCGGATCGGTGCCAGGGCTGGATGGGCGCGCGGTGCCGCGCTCTACAATCGGTTCGTTATGCCATACCTGGACCATGCGGCGACCACGCCGATGCTGCCCGAGGCGATCGCCGCGATGACGGCGCACCTGGGGGTGGTCGGCAACGCCTCGGCCCTGCACGCGGCCGGCCGCCGCGCCCGCCGGGTGGTCGAGGAGTCCCGCGAGTCGCTGGCCGACTCCCTGGGCGCCCGCCCGAGCGAGATCGTGTTCACCGGTGGCGGCACCGAGTCCGACAACCTGGCGGTCAAGGGCCTGTACTGGTCCCGCCGGGACGCCGACCCGGCCCGGACCAGGGTGCTGTGCAGCCCGGTCGAGCACCACGCGGTGCTGGACGCGGTGCACTGGCTCTCCGAGCACGAGGGCGCCGACGTCGAGTACCTGCCGGTGGACGGGTACGGCCGGGTGCACCCCGAGGCACTGCGCGAGGCGATCGAGCGGGCGCCCGAGGCGGTCGCGCTGGTCACCGTGATGTGGGCCAACAACGAGGTCGGCACCGTCCAGCCGGTGCGCGAACTGACCGCCGTGGCCGCCGAGTACGGCATCCCGGTGCACGCCGACGCGGTGCAGGCGCTCGGTCAGGTCCCGGTCTCCTTCGCCGAGTCGGGCCTCACCGCGCTCACCGTCACCGGGCACAAGATCGGCGGCCCGTTCGGCATCGGCGCGCTGCTGCTCTCCCGGGGCGCCACGCCCGTACCGCTGCTGCACGGCGGCGGGCAGGAGCGCGACGTGCGCTCCGGCACCCTGGACGCCCCCGGTTCGGCCGGCTTCGCGGCCGCCGCGGCGCTCGCGGTGGAGCGGCGGGCCGAGCACGCCGTCACCCTGGGCGCGCTGCGGGAGCAGCTGGTGGCCTCGGTGCTGGCCGCCGTCCCGGACGCGGTGTACAACGGCGACCCGTCGGCCGAGGGCCGGCTGCCCGCCAACGCACACTTCTCCTTCCCCGGCTGCGAGGGCGACGCGCTGCTGATGCTGCTGGACGCCCAGGGCATCGAGTGCTCCACCGGCTCGGCCTGCTCCGCCGGGGTGCCCCAGCCCAGCCACGTGCTGCTCGCGATGGGCGTCGACCCGCTGCTGGCGCGCGCCTCGCTGCGCTTCTCCCTCGGGCACACCTCGGTCGAGGAGGACGTCACGGCGCTGGCGGGGGCCATCGGGCCGGTCGTCCAGCGGGCGCGCAACGCGGGGCTGGCCTCGGTCCGCCGGTAGGCCCCGTCCGAGGGCCGGGCATGTTCGGCGGTAGGGCCGGGGCATGTTCGGCGGCCCCGTACGCTTGTAGTCACCATGACTGACTTCCCGGGTGCCCCGACCACTCCCTCGACCGGCCGTCTGCGCGTGCTCGCGGCGATGTCCGGCGGAGTCGACTCCGCCGTCGCCGCCGCCCGCGCCGTCGAAGCGGGGCACGAGGTGACGGGCGTCCACCTGGCGCTCTCGGCCAACCCGCAGTCCTTCCGGACCGGCGCGCGGGGCTGCTGCACCATCGAGGACTCCCGGGACGCGTGGCGCGCGGCCGACGTGATCGGCATCCCCTTCTACGTCTGGGACCTCGCCGAGCGCTTCCGCGAGGACGTGATCGACGACTTCGTCGCCGAGTACGCGGCCGGGCGCACCCCGAACCCCTGCCTGCGCTGCAACGAGAAGATCAAGTTCGCGGCGCTGCTGGACAAGGCGATCGCGCTCGGTTTTGACGCCGTCTGCACCGGCCACTACGCCCGGATCGTCGACCTGCCGGACGGCTCGCGCGAGCTGCACCGCGCGGTGGACGCCGCCAAGGACCAGTCGTACGTCCTCGGCGTGCTCGACGCCGAGCAGCTCGCCCACTCGCTCTTCCCGCTCGGCGACACCACCAAGGAAGCCATCCGCGAGGAGGCCGAGCGCCGCGGCCTGGCCGTCGCCAAGAAGCCCGACAGTCACGACATCTGCTTCATCGCGGACGGCGACACCCAGGGCTTCCTGGCCAAGCACCTCGGCACCGCGCCCGGCGACATCCTCGACGTCGACGGCACCAAGCTCGGCGAGCACGACGGCGCGTACGGCTTCACCATCGGCCAGCGCAAGGGCCTGCGGATCGGCCGCCCGGCGGCGGACGGCAAGCCCCGGTACGTGCTGGACATCTCCCCGGTGAACAACACCGTCACCGTCGGCCCGGTCGAGGGCCTCGACGTCACCGGGCTGACCGCCATCCGCCCCCGCTGGTGCGGCACCGAGCCGCTCGCCGACGGCCGCTACACCGCCCAGCTGCGCGCCCACGGCGAGGAGGTGCCGGTCTCGGCCGCCGTCGTCGACGGCACCCTCCAGGTCAGCCTCGACTCCCCGGCCCGCGGCATCGCCCCCGGCCAGGCGGTCGTGCTGTACGACGGCACGCGGGTCGTCGGCTCGGCCACCATCGCCACCACGGAGCGCCCCGCCGTCACGGCCTGAACCCACCTCGGGTGACTGTGCGGTCGGTCCATGACACGCGTGGTCACACAAAGTGCTGGCAGGTGTGCAAATCGTGACGCATTCTCGCCGCGTCCGGCCGGGGGCGAGGGCGCTCATGCCGACCGCGACGAGTCGCTTCCCCATCGCGTACCGGCCCGAGCGCAGGTGGACGAGCGAGCGGAGGTCCGGTGGGCCTCGGCGTCGCGGTCGCGAGCCCGCCCAGGCACGGGCCGTTGAGGTAATGCCGGTGAGCGGGTGGGGTCAGGCGTGATAGACCAGTCGGCATCATGAATATCTGCGTCTTCTGCTCCGCGTACTCACTCGACGACCGCTACTCCGCCCCCGCCGCGGAGTTCGCCCGGCTCCTGGGGGAGGGCGGGCACACCCTCGTCTGGGGCGGCTCGAACGCCGGGCTGATGGGCCTCCTGGCCGACGAGGTGAAGGCCGCGGGCGGCAGGACCGTCGGCGTCATGGTCGAGATGCTGCGGCACAAGGCGTACGTCGGCGCGGACGAGCTGGTGTGGACGGCGGACCTCTCGGAGCGCAAGGCCGAGCTGGCGGCCCGGGCGGACGCGATCGTCGTGCTGGTCGGCGGGCTGGGCACCCTGGACGAGGTGACCGAGGTGCTGGAGCTCAAGAAGCACGGCAGGTTCGAGAAGCCGGTCGTCGTCCTGGACACCGAGGGCTTCTACTCGGGCCTGCGCACCCAGATGGAGCGGATGGACACCGAGGGCTTCCTGCCCCGCCCCCTCGCTGAGCTGATCACCTTCGCGGACACGCCCGCCGAGGTGTTCGCCCAGCTCAAGGCCTGAGAGGATCGACTCCATGGCTGCACATCTGATCACCGGCGCCGGCTCCGGCATCGGCGCCGTCCTGACCGAGAAGCTCGCCGAGCGCGGAGACGAGCTCTGGCTGCTGGCCCGCGACGCCCGTCGGGCCGCCGAGCTGCGCGAGCGCTTCCCCGGGGCGAAGACCCTGGCCGGCGACCTGGGGGACCCGGGCAAGCTGTCCTGGGCCTTCGGGCACCAGCAGCTGCCGGTGAAGCTGGACTCGCTGGTGCACGTCGCGGGCATGGTGGAGCTCGGCCCGGTCGGCGACCTGACCGTCAAGGCCTGGCAGGAGACCCTGAACGTCAATCTGGTCGCCCCCGCCGAGCTGACCCGGCTGCTGCTGCCGTCGCTGCGGCTCGGCAAGGGCCACGTGCTGTTCGTGAACTCCGGCGCCGGCCTGAACGCCCACGCCGACTGGTCGGCGTACGCGGCCAGCAAGCACGGCCTCAAGGCGCTCGCCGACTCGCTGCGCGCCGAGGAGCGGGCCAACGGCGTCCGGGTCACCTCCGTCTACCCGGGCCGCACCGCCACCGCGATGCAGGTCAAGGTGCACCAGCAGGAGGGCAAGGAGTACGACGCGGGCCGCTGGATCGAGCCCGAGTCCGTCGCCAAGGCGATCCTGGCGGCCCTGGACGCCTCCCGCGACGCGGAGATCACCGACATCACCGTCCGCCCCGGGCGGTAGTGCGTCGCATGGGAAGTCGGCCCGGCCGACTTCCCGTGCGCTCCGGCGTCCGTCCGGCTGAGTAGGCTCGGGCGGGTGAGCACCCCACATCCCTTCCCCGACCTGCGCGGCGCCGCCACCGGCGTCGGCTCGCTGCCCGGCACCGACGCCCGGGAGGCCGCCAAGACCGCCACCGGAGCGCTGGAGCACCTGCCGTTCCTGCCCGAGCTGCCCGCGCGCGGGCCGGGCGCCGACATGATCGGGCGCGGCGCCGGCCTGCTGGTCGAGCTGTTCGCGCAGACCGAGCCGAGCGGCTGGCGGTTCACCGACCGTCCGGGCCGGGACACCCGGCGCGCCCACTCCTGGCTCGGCGAGGACCTGGACGCCCTGGAGGAGTTCACCCAGGGCTACCGGGGCGCGCTCAAGGTCCAGGCCGTCGGCCCCTGGACGCTGGCGGCGAGCATCGAGCTCAAGCACGGCGAGAAGGCGCTCGCCGACCCGGGCGCCTGCCGGGACATCGCCGGTTCGCTCACCGAGGGCCTGCGCCGCCACCTCGCGGACGTCCGCAGGCGGGTGCCGGGCGCCGAGGTCGTCCTCCAGCTGGACGAGCCCTCGCTGCCCGCCGTGCTGGCCGGGTCGGTGAAGACCGCCAGCGGCTTCCAGCGGCTGCGCGCCGTCGACCGGCAGGTCGCCGAGGAGGTGCTGCGGGAGACCGTCCGGGGCCTGGACGCGCCCGTGGTGGTGCACAGCTGCGCGCCGGAGGTTCCGGTGCCGCTGCTGCGCCGGGCCGGCGTCGCCGGGATCTCGCTCGACTTCTCGCTCCTCACCGAGCGCCAGGACGACGACCTCGGCGAGGCGGTGGAGGGCGGCACGATGATCCTCGCTGGTGTCGTCCCCGCCACTGACCAGGCAGTGTCCGACCCTGCCGGTAGTGTCCAGGGTGTCAGGACCTTGTGGCGCAGGCTCGGGTTCGCTCCGGAGCTGCTGGGCCGCCGCGTGCTGGTGACGCCCACCTGCGGGCTGGCCGGGGCCTCCCCGGCGTACGCGCGCAGGGCGCTCTCCCAGAGCGCCCGGGCGGCACAGAGCCTGGTGGACAACCCGGAATGAGAACGTAGGAGGGCTTGCGGTGACGGCTGTCGAGGGCTGGGAGGACGTCCCGGCGGAGGTGCGCAGGCGGCACGCGGAGCTGGCGCAGGAGATCAGCGACCACCGCGCCCGGTACTACGAGCAGGACGCGCCCGTCATCAGTGACGCCGAGTTCGACGCGCTGATGCGGGACCTGGAGGCGATCGAGGCCGAGCACCCGGCCCTGGTCACCCCGGACTCGCCGAGCCAGCGGGTCGGCGGGGCCGCCACCGTGCTGTTCGCGGAGGTCGAGCACCGGGAGCGGCTGCTCAGCCTGGACAACGCGATGGACGACGAGGAGCTGGCCGCCTGGGCCGAGCGGGTCGCCACCGAGCTGCACGGCATCGACTACCACTACCTGTGCGAGCTCAAGGTGGACGGCCTGGCCGTCAACCTCACGTACGAGAACGGCCAGTTGACGCAGGCGGCGACGCGCGGTGACGGCCGGGTCGGCGAGGACATCACCGCCAACGTCCGCACCATCAAGGAGATCCCGCACCGGCTCACGGGGGAGAACGTCCCCGAGCTGGTGGAGATCCGCGGCGAGGTCTACTTCCCGACCGAGGAGTTCGACGCGCTCAACGCCTCCTTCGCGGAGGAGAACGAGCGCCGCCGGCAGGAGAACGAGGAGCGCGCCGAGGAGGGCAAGCGGCCCCGGGCGATGATCCGGCTGTTCATGAACCCCCGCAACGCCGCCGCCGGTTCGCTGCGCCAGAAGGACCCGCACGTCACCGCCTCCCGCCCGCTGCACATGGTGGTGCACGGGATCGGCGCCCGGGTCGGCTTCGACATCGACAACCAGTCGCACGCCTACCGGCTGCTGCACGACTGGGGCCTGCCGACCGCCCGGCACAACAAGGTGGTGGGGTCGCTCGCGGAGGTGCGGGCCTTCATCAAGCGCTTCGGCGAGCAGCGGCACTCGGTCGAGCACGAGATCGACGGCGTCGTGGTGAAGGTGGACGAGATCGCCCTCCAGGGCCGGCTCGGCGCGACCTCCAAGTCCCCGCGCTGGGCGATCGCCTGGAAGTACCCGCCGGAGGAGGTCACCGGCAAGCTGGCCGAGATCCGGGTCGGTGTCGGCCGCACGGGCCGGGCGACGCCGTTCGCGGTGCTGGCCGAGCCGGTGAAGGTGGCCGGGTCGATGGTGCAGTACGCGACGCTGCACAACCAGGAGATCGTCAAGGCCAAGGACGTGCTGCTGGGCGACACCGTGGTGCTGCGCAAGGCCGGCGACGTCATCCCGGAGATCCTCGGCCCGGTCTACGACCTGCGGGACGGCACCGAGCAGGCCTTCGTGATGCCCTCGCACTGCCCGGAGTGCGGCACCGAGCTGCGCCCGATGTCCGAGGGGGACATCGACCTGCGCTGTCCCAACGCGCAGCACTGCCCGGCGCAGATCCGCGAGCGGATCGCCTTCCTCGGCGGGCGGTCCTGCCTGGACGTCGAGGGGCTCGGCTACGTCGCGGCCACCGCGCTGACCCAGCCGCTGGAGCCGGCCGAGGCGCCGGTGGGGAACGAGGCGGACATCTTCCGGCTGACGGAGGAGAAGCTGCTGCCGATCAAGGTGCTGGTCCGGGACCCGAAGACGGGCATGCCGAAGCTGGACGACCGGACGGGCAAGGAGAAGGAGGTCTTCTTCTTCGCCACCACCAAGGGCGAGCCGAAGAAGTCGCTCCAGCTGCTGCTCGACAACCTGGCGGCGGCGAAGACGCGGCCGCTGTGGCGGTTCGTCAACGGCCTGTCGATCCGGCACGTCGGCCCGGTCGCCGCGCAGGCGCTGGCCCGGGAGTTCCGCGACCTGGACCGGATCTTCGAGGCGACCGAGGAGCAGTTGGCGGCCGTCGAGGGGGTCGGCCCGACCATCGCCCGGTCGATCCGGGAGTGGTACGCGGAGGACTGGCACCAGGAGATCCTGCGGAAGTGGCGGGCGGACGACGTCCGCTTCACCGAGGAGTTCGCGGACGAGGAGGAGGGGGAGCGCCCGCTGGAGGGGCTCACCGTCGTGGTGACGGGCACCCTGGCCGGGCACACCCGGGACGGCGCCAAGGAGGCGCTGACCTCGCGCGGAGCGAAGGTGACCGGTTCCGTTTCGAAGAAGACCGATTTCGTGGTCGCCGGTGACAACCCCGGGTCCAAGTACGACAAGGCTGTTCAGCTCGGCCTGCCGGTCCTGGACGACGCGGGGTTCGCCGTCCTGCTCGCCGACGGGCCCGCCGCCGCCCGTGCCCACCTGGGACTTCCGGAGCCGGAAGGGGCCGAGGAGGCCAAGGAGGAGCCCGCCGGGGACTGATCCCGAGCCGACCCGAGCGGCCGCTGACCGGATCGGTGTTGTTATCGTCCTGATGCAGCGTCATCGGGTGCCGCACGGTGAAAGCGGGCATTGTGTCACTGTGCGGCGCCCGTGCGCGGTGGCGCGTTTCCGGTTGTCCGAAAGTCTGCCCACCGGGTGGACCCCGGCTTACCCTGGAGCGCAACAGAGTGTCAGCAGGGGTGGGGGCACCGGCTGGGCCGGTGCTCCTCGGGGTCGCTCCATGCCCGGCAGCTGTCGGTACCGGCACGGTGCCTCACCGTAAGGCGGCCTGACGGGGCGGGCCCGACGGAGGACAGGGCTTATGGATCGTACGACCGGCGGTGCGCCCACACGCCCGCCGCAGGGGGTGGCGGGTGCGGTCCTGCTGCTCGGCGTGCTGCTGGCCGGAGCCGCGCCGCTCATCCCGCTGGCCGTCCTGGTCTACCGGTACGAACCCGAGTTGCTGCCGCTGTTCGCCGTGCCCCTGGCGGTGCTGGTGGCGGCCTGGCGGATCGCCCGGGACCGCGCCCGCGACCAGCTGACCGACCCGCTGACGGATCTGCCCAACCGTCAGGCCCTGCTGCTGGCCGCCCAGGAGGCGATCGCGGAGTGCGAACAGGGCTACAGCGTCGGTCTCATCCTTCTCGACCTCGATCGCTTCCGATCGCTCAACGACACACTCGGTCATACGGCCGGGGACCGGCTGCTGGTTCACATCGCTCGCCGGCTGCACCGGGCCCTGCGCTCAGGCGGCCCGGCCGGCAGCGCCACCCGGGAGTCCATCGACGACGTCTTCGCCGGCCTGCCCCGGCACTACCGCCGCGGCCGCCCGATGGTGGCCCGGATGGGCGGCGACGAGTTCGCCGTCCTGCTGCCCGGCATCAACTGCCCGGACAGTCTGGAACGGGTCGCCAAGGCGCTGATCGCCGAACTCGCCGCCCCGATCCGGCTGGACGGGCTGCTGCTCGTCCTGGAGGCCTGCGGCGGCGTCTGCGTCTACCCCCAGCACGCCCAGGACGCCGAGTCGCTGCTGCGCCGGGCCGACGTCGCGATGGGCCACGCCCAGCGCGGACGCAGCGGCGTCGCCCAGTACGACGAGACCCAGGACGCCGACACCCCGTACCGGATCGGGCTGCTGGGTGACCTGCGCCGGGCGCTGGAGACCGGCGAGGTGCAGCTGCACTACCAGCCGAAGGTGGCCTTCGACGGCCGGGTGGTCGGCCTGGAGGCGCTGCTGCGCTGGGAGCGGCCCGGCCAGGGGAAGGTCTCGCCGGACGAGTTCGTCGGGCTCGCCGAGTCCAGCGGCCTGATGCCCCGGCTCACCGACTACGTGCTGGAGGCGGCCGTCGGCCAGCTCGCGTACTGGCGCGACCAGGGGCTCCAGGTGCAGGTCGCGGTCAACGTCTCGCCGCGCGACGTGCTCAACCCCGGCTTCGCCCAGCGGGTGGCCGGCCACCTCGTGCGCCACCAGGTGCCGGCCCACGCGCTCCAGCTGGAGATCACCGAGCGGCTGCTGCTGGACGACTCCCGGCGGGCCGCCGACACCCTGGCGGAGCTGCGCGGCTACGGCGTCGGGATGTCCCTGGACGACTTCGGCACCGGGCACTCCTCGCTGGTGCGGTTGCGCAGCCTGCCGGTCGGCGAACTGAAGATCGACCGCTCCTTCGTCTCCCGGATGGTCGCCGACGACCACGACGCGGCGGTGGTCCGCTGCTCGGTGGAGCTCGCCCACTCGCTGGGCCTGACCGTGGTCGCCGAGGGCGTCGAGGACGACGAGACCTGGGAGCGGCTGCACTGCATGGGCGTGGACGCCGTCCAGGGCTGGCTGGTGTCGGCCGCGCTGCCGGCCGAGCAGGCCACCGCCTGGCTGCGGGTGCACCGCACCGGCGCCCCGCCGGTGGAGCGGCTGGGCGTGCCGCCCCAGCTGCACGCCGGCTTCCAGCCGGGCCAGGGCGGCGCCAGGCCGCCGGTGCTGCCGCCGACGCTCCCGCCCGTCCGGCCGCCCGTCCGGCCGCCCGTCCGGCCACCCGTCATCCCGCCCGTCCGGCCGCCGGTGACCCAGGTGGTGCCGACCGCGCACCTGGAGGTCAAGGCCCCGGGCCCGCAGGGCTGGGCCCGCAGCGGCCCGCAGTAGGCCGCCGCCGTCCGCCCGACGCCGTCCCCCCGACGGCGTCCGCCGGGCGTCGCGCCCGGGCCGGTGACGGGCGCCTCGGATCACGCGTTGGCCGGTGTACGGGCCGGGCCCCATAGGATGGGGTCCAAAGACCACGAGGACGGAGCGGCGAACCCGGCTGCTCCTGCCCGGGCCCGGCACCGTCGTGAGGCGTCGCCGGGTCTCACCAGAACTCACCCTGAGGATCGCTGCATGCCTGGCATCACGCGCGAGGAGGTCGCCCACCTCGCCCGGCTGTCGCGTCTTGAGCTGAAGCCCGAAGAGCTGGACCACTTCGCCGAGCAGCTCGACGTGATCATCGGCGCGGTCGCCCGCGTTTCCGAAGTCGCCGGACAGGACGTCCCGCCGACCTCCCACCCGCTGCCGCTGACCAACGTCATGCGCGCGGACGAGGTGCGGCCGTCGCTCACCCCGGAGCAGGCGCTGTCCGGCGCCCCCGCCGCCGAGGAGCAGCGTTTCCGTGTGCCGCAGATCCTCGGGGAGGACTGACCGAGATGACCGAGATGATTCCCACCCCGATCATTAAGTGGACCGCCGCCGAGACCGCGAGCGCCATCGCCAAGGGCGAGGTGTCCGCCGTCGAGGTCGCGCAGGCGCACCTGGACCGCATCGACGCCGTCGACAAGAAGGTCAACGCCTTCCTGCACGTCGACACCGAGGGCGCGCTGGCCGCGGCCAAGGCCGTCGACGCCAAGCGCGCCAAGGGCGAGGAGCTGGGCCCGCTGGCCGGCGTCCCGCTCGCGCTCAAGGACGTCTTCACCACCAAGGGCATCCCGACCACCTGTGGGTCGAAGATGCTCGAAGGCTGGATCCCGCCGTACGACGCCACCCTGACCAGCCGTCTGAAGAACGCGGACGTGGTCATCCTCGGCAAGACCAACATGGACGAGTTCGCGATGGGCTCCTCCACCGAGAACTCGGCGTACGGCCCGACCGGCAACCCGTGGGACCTCACCCGCATCCCCGGCGGCTCCGGCGGCGGTTCGGCCGCCGCGCTGGCCGCCTTCGAGGCCCCGCTGGCGATCGGCACCGACACCGGCGGCTCGATCCGTCAGCCCGGTGCCGTCACCGGCACCGTCGGCGTCAAGCCGACCTACGGCTCGGTGTCCCGCTACGGCCTGGTGGCGTTCTCGTCCTCGCTCGACCAGGGCGGCCCGTGCGCCCGTACCGTGCTGGACGCGGCGCTGCTGCACGAGGCCATCGCCGGGCACGACCCGCTGGACTCCACCTCGATCGACGCGCCGGTCCCGGCCGTGGTCGAGGCGGCGAAGATGCGCGACATCCGCGGCATGCGGATCGGCGTCGTCAAGGAGTTCGCCGGCGAGGGCTACCAGGCCGGCGTGATGCAGCGCTTCGACGAGTCGGTGGAGCTGCTGCGCGAGCTGGGCGCCGAGGTCGTCGAGGTCTCCTGCCCGTCCTTCACCCTGGCGCTGCCGGCGTACTACCTGATCGCCCCGTCGGAGTGCTCCTCCAACCTGGCCCGCTTCGACGCCATGCGCTACGGCCTGCGGGTCGGTGACGACGGCTCGCGCTCGGCCGAGGAGGTCACCGCGCTGACCCGCGAGGCCGGCTTCGGCGACGAGGTCAAGCGCCGCATCATCCTGGGCACCTACGCGCTGTCCTCGGGCTACTACGACGCCTACTACGGCTCGGCCCAGAAGGTCCGCACGCTCATCTCGCGCGACTTCGACGCCGCCTTCGCGGGCGTGGACGTCCTGGTCTCGCCGACCACGCCGACCACCGCATTCCCGATCGGCGAGCGCGCCGACGACCCGATGGCGATGTACCTGGCCGACCTGTGCACGATCCCGTCGAACCTGGCGGGCAACGCGGCCATGTCGCTGCCGGTCGGCCTGGCCCCGGAGGACAATCTCCCGGTCGGCCTCCAGATCATCGCACCCGCGATGGCGGACGACCGTCTGTACCGCGTGGGCGGCGCCGTCGAGGCCGCACTCAACGACAAGTGGGGGCACACCCTGCTGGAGGAGGCACCGGCACTGTGAGCAAGATCGAGAAGGCGAAGACCCAGTCCGCTTCGCTCAAGGGCTTCAAGCACTCGAAGCCCGGGCTGTGGCTGTCCATCGGCACCAGCGCGTTCGGCGCGGTCTCCATCGCCAAGGACGTCCGCAAGGCCCGCGAGGAGAGCGACACCCTCAAGCTGGTCAACGCGCTGGTCGGCGCGGCCGCGCTGATCACCGGCACCGCCCTGCTGGTGCGCGAGCTGCGCCGGCTGGGCTCCGACGACGTGCTGCTGGGCTGAGCCGAACCGTGCGCCCCGGCCCGGCCCCGCGCGACGCGGCGGCCGGGCCCGTACCTCCCAAGCTTCAAGTGAGAAGGGACGCTGTGAGCGTCATGAACCTGGTCTCCTACGAGGACGCTCTCGCGTCGTACGACCCGGTGATGGGCCTTGAGGTCCACGTCGAGCTGGGTACCAAGACCAAGATGTTCTGTGGTTGCTCGACCGAGCTGGGTGCCGAGCCGAACAGCCAGACCTGCCCGACCTGCCTGGGCCTGCCCGGTTCGCTGCCGGTGGTCAACGCGATCGGCGTGGAGTCGGCCGTCAAGATCGGCCTGGCGCTGAACTGCGAGATCGCCGAGTGGTGCCGGTTCGCGCGGAAGAACTACTTCTACCCGGACATGCCCAAGAACTTCCAGACCTCGCAGTACGACGAGCCGATCGCCTTCAACGGCTACCTCGACGTGCAGCTGGAGGACGGCTCGACCTTCCGCGTGGAGATCGAGCGCGCCCACATGGAGGAGGACACCGGCAAGTCCAGCCACGTCGGCGGGGCCACCGGCCGCATCCACGGCGCCACCCACTCGCTGCTCGACTACAACCGGGCCGGCATCCCGCTGATCGAGATCGTCACCAAGCCGATCGAGGGCGCCGGTGAGCGCGCCCCCGAGGTCGCCAAGGCGTACGTCGCCGAGCTGCGCGAGGTGATCCGCTCGCTGGGCGTCTCCGAGGCCCGGATGGACAAGGGCCAGATGCGCTGCGACGTCAACCTGTCGCTGCGCCCGAACGGCACCGAGAAGTTCGGCACCCGCTCGGAGACCAAGAACGTCAACTCCCTGCGCAGCGTGGAGCGGGCCGCCCGGTTCGAGGTCCAGCGGCACGCGACGGTGCTGACCGACGGCGGCAGCATCATCCAGGAGACCCGCCACTTCCACGAGGACAACGGCACCACCACCTCGGGCCGGATCAAGGACAACGCCGAGGACTACCGCTACTTCCCCGAGCCGGACCTGGTGCCGGTGGCCCCCGCCCGCGAGTGGGTCGAGGAACTGCGCGCCGCCCTGCCCGAGCTGCCGCGGGTGCGCCGCGCCCGGCTGCAGGCCGAGTGGGGCCTGTCCGACAAGGACATGCAGTCGGTGCTCAACGCCGGTGCCGTCGGTCCGATCCAGGAGACCATCGCGGCCGGTGCCCCGGCCGACCAGGCCCGCAAGTGGTGGATGGGCGAGCTGGCCCGCCGCGCCAACGAGACCGGCACCGAGCTGAGCGAGCAGCCGATCACCCCGGCGCAGGTCGCCCGGGTCACCGCGCTGGTCGCCGAGGGCAAGCTGAACGACAAGCTGGCCCGCCAGGTCATCGAGGGCGTGCTGGCCGGCGAGGGCGAGCCGGACGAGATCGTCGAGAAGCGCGGCCTGGCCGTGGTCTCGGACGACTCCGCGCTGGGCGCCGCCGTCGACCAGGCGATCGCCGAGAACGAGGCGATCGCCGCCAAGATCCGCGACGGCAAGGTCCAGGCCGTGGGCGCGCTGGTCGGCGCGGTCATGAAGGCCACCCGCGGCCAGGCGGACGCCGCCCGCGTGAAGGATCTGATCCTGGAGCGGCTCGCCGTGGAAGGCCAGTAAGCACAGCAACCCCTCCTTCCTAAGGCATCTAAGGCGTCTAAGGCCCCCTAAGTAAGGTCTAAGGCCCTGTCTCACCTCTAGAACTAGGTGAGGCAGGGCCTTAAACCTTTTCCGGCGCCCCGTCTAAGGCATCCGGCCTTCGAAACATCGGGCACGCTCCCGATGTGGCCACCCCCGCTGGGAGAGGAAGCTCTTACTCGTCAGGAAGACGACGGAGCGAAACCCACAGGGGGAACCGAAGTGATCGAGTACCAGACCTTCCAGCAACAGGCCCACGAGCTCGTGGCCCGCGCCGAACACGAGCGCCTGGTGCGTGAGGCGAAGGAGGCCCGCCGACTGCGGCAGCGCCCGGTCGCCGCCCGCTTCCAGCGGCGCCCCGTGCGCCAGGCCGAATGCTGACGACACGGCACCACGACGGTGCCGAGGTGGTCACGGAGGGGGAGACGCTGCGGGTGAGCGTCTCCCCCTCCGGGCGTTCGCCCCGGGAGATAACCCCTCCTCCGGGCCCTGCCGGCTATGGCATGCTCGCCTCCATGCAGCAGATATCGGTCAGCCCCGTCTTCGTCGGCCGTGGCAGCGAGATCACCGCGCTGACCGACGCGCTGCGCCGCGCGGGCACCGGCAGCCCGCAGGCCGTCCTGATCGGCGGCGAGGCGGGGGTCGGCAAGACCCGGCTGCTGGAGGAGTTCCTGGAGCGGGCCGCCGCCCAGGGCGCGGTCACCCCGCTCGGCAGCTGTCTGGAGGTCGGCGCCGAGGGCCTGCCGTACGCGCCGCTGGCCGCCGCGCTGCGCCGGCTGCACCGCTCGCTGGGCGTCGAACTGGAGGCCGCCGCGGCCGGCAGCGAGGGCCACCTCGCCCAGCTGATATCCGAGTTCGGCGAGGCGGACGGCGAACCCAACGACGAGTACGGCCGGGCCCGGCTGTTCGAGCACACCGCGAGGCTGTTCGAGCGGCTCGGCGCGGAGCGTACCCTCGTCCTCGCCATCGAGGACCTGCACTGGTCCGACCGTTCCACCCGCGAGCTGCTCGCCTTCCTGGTCCGCACCCTGCACCGCTCCCGGGTGCTGCTGGTCGCCACGTACCGCACCGACGACCTGCACCGCCGGCACCCGCTGCGCCCCTTCCTGGCCGAACTCGAACGGCTGCGCACCGTCCAGCGGCTGGAGCTGGCGCGGTTCGACCGCCGCGAGGTGGCCGCCCAGCTGGCCGGCATCCTCGGCACCGCCGCCCCCGACCGCCAGCTGGTGGACCGCATCCACCGCCGCTCGGAGGGCAACCCGTTCTTCGTCGAGGAGCTGGCCACCGCCTTCGAGGACGGCTGCGGCGCCGGGCTGACCGACTCGCTGCGGGACATCCTGCTGGTGCGGGTCGAGGGCCTGGACGAGGAGGCCCAGCGGGTGGTGCGGATCGCCGCCGAGGGCGGCTCGCACGTCGAACACGCCCTGCTGGCCGCCGTCCTGGACGACGAGGAAGCGCTGATCGAGGCGCTGCGGGCGGCCGTCGGAGCCAACATCCTGCGGCCGGACAGCGAGGGCGAGGGCTACCGGTTCCGGCACGCGCTGGTCCGCGAGGCGGTCTCGGACGACCTGCTGCCCGGCGAACGGCACCGGATCAACCGCAAGTTCGCACTCGCCGTGGAGGCCCAGCCGCAGCTGGTCCCCGGCGACGCGCTGGCCGCCCGGCTGGCCAACTACTGGTACCACGCGCACGATCCGGCCCGCGCCCTGCCGACCGCCCTGGACGCCGCCCGCGCGGCCCGCCGCCGCAACGCCTTCGCCGAGCAACTCGGCATGCTGGAACGGGCGCTGGAGCTGTGGGACCAGGTCTCCGAGGAGGTGCTGGCGCACACCCTGCGCCCGTACGACTGGGCCGAGACCTACCCGCCCGGCTCCTGCGACGAGGAGTCGGCCGGCGAGGAGTGCGACCGGATCCAGCTGGTCGACGTGCTGGCCGAGGCGGTGGTCGCGGCCAGGCGCTGCGGCGACCGCGAGCGCGGCCTGAGCCTGGCCAAGCGCGGCATCCGGCTGGTCGACGAGGCCGAGCACCCGGTGCGCGCGGCCTGGTTCCGGATCAACCGGGCCCGGATGCTGGGCAACCTCCGCCGCTCCGGGGACGACGAGGAGATCGCCCACGCCCACCGGCTGGTGGAGCACCTGCCGCCGTCCGCGGTGCAGGCCGAGGTGTTCGCGCTCAGCGCCAACTCCGCCATGCTCAAGACGCCCGGCCCCGAGCACATCGAGCTGACCGAGCGGGCGATCCGGATCGCCCGGGAGGTCGGCGCGACCTCGGTCGAGGTGCACGCCCGGATGACCCTCGGCAGCCTGCGCTACGACGTGCAGGCCGACGCCGAGGGCGGGCTGGCCGAACTCGCCGGCGCGGTCGAGCGGGCCCGCGAGCTGGGCGTGCCGGACCTGCTGCTGCGCGGGATCAACAACCTGGCCAGCATGCGACGCGGCCTGGGCCGGGCCGAGGAGGCCGTCGAACTGAGCCGGGAGGGCCTGGAGTTCGCGGACGGAAAGGGCCTGCTGCGCAACATCGGCACCATCCTGACCGGCAACCTGGCCGAGTCGCTGGCCGACCTCGGGCGGCTGCGGGAGGCCGACGAGGTGCTCGCCGCCTGCGAGCTGACCAGCCCGGGCGGCACCCACGCCGAGTTCCTGGACCGGATACGCGGCGAACTCGCCCTGCTCCAGGGGGACCTGCCCGCCGCGGGGACGATGCTGGCGCAGGCCCGGGCCGCCAACCGGATCGGCCAGGCCCAGCACAGTGTGCCGATCAGCCGGCTGGCCGTGCGGCTGGCCGCGCACGCCGGGCGGCCGCTGGAGGCCCGGGCCGAACTGCTCGCCGTGCTCGCGGACGAGGGGCGGACCGGTTCCGAGTCCGACGTCTACCCGCTGCTGGTCGAGGCCGCCGGGGTGGAGGCGGACAGCCGGGGCCTGCCGCAGGCCGCGGCGGGCCGCCCGGAGGCACTGGCCGCGATCACCGCGGTGGCGGCCGGACTGCGGCCCCGGGCGCCGCTGCAGCACGGCTGGGCCCGGCTGCTGGAGGCCGAACTGGCCCGTGCCGAGGGCGCGGACACCCCCGCGCAGTGGGCCGCCGCGGTCGAGGCGCTGCGGCCGACGGGCCTGCCGTACCCGCTGGCGCTCGCGCTGCTGCGGGCCGGCGAGGCCGAGGTGCAGGCCGGGCGGCGCGAGGTCGGCGCCGAACTGCTGCGCGAGGCGGCCGAACTGGCGGCCGTCCGGGGGGACCGGCCGCTCGGCGGGCAGATCGCCGCCCTGGCCGAGCGGGCCGGGCTGAACCTCGCCCCGGCCGGGCGGACCGCCACCGCCAAGGTGCCCGCCCCGGCCGCCGGGGACTCCTTCAACCTCACTCCCCGTGAGCGGGACGTGCTCCGGCTGCTCGCGCGCGGCTGGACCAACCGGCAGATCGCCGAGGAACTGTACATCTCTCCGAAGACCGCGAGCGTGCACGTTTCCAACATCCTCGGCAAGCTCGCCGTCGGCGGCCGGGGCGAGGCGGCCGCGCTGGCGCACCGGCTGCGGCTGTTCCCGGACGACCTGGCCCCCTCGGGCCGCTGAGGGCCGCCCCTTCCGGGCTTCCGGGCGCCGCCCCGGGCCCGCTGAGCAGCGCTCCACCGGCTGTCCGGCACTCCACCGCCGGCCCGGACCGGGGCCCGCCCGACCCGGCCCGCCACTCGTCCCCCCAGGGCGAGGGGGAGGTGGCCGGCGGCGGGGTGCAGCGCGGCTCCCCCCCCCCCCCGCGGTCGCCCCCCCCCCCCCCCCCGCCCGGGCCGGGCCCCCCCGGGCCGGGCCCGGCCGTTCGTCCACCCTGCGACCGGTGTTCGGGCGCTGCCGCGTGCTCCCGTGCGCGCCGCGTGAGCCCCCGCCCGCGCGCCGCCGCCAACCGGGCCGATCCGTAGGAATCGTGGGCATTTCCCCACCCTTTCGCCATTACTCTAAGTTGAGTGTGCGTGTCATTGAGTGACGGAATTGGTGTAGGGTCCCTTTTGGGAGCATCGGTACGGTGTGGCGGTCGGCAGGCCGCCCACCCCCTGGGTCGCCGTCCTGACGGGGTGCCAGGCCATCGCGTACGTCCGAGAGGTGCGCGGCCGGTGGCCCGTGGCCGGGGCGCGAGGCCCCGGGCCGGAGGGGGAGAGGCCGAGTGAGCTCCACCGAAACGGTGCTGCCCGGAACCGGACGCCCGGGAGCACCGCACACCGACACGTCAGCCGTCGACGTGTCCGCGATCGCCCGCTGCTGGGTGCTGCGCCGGCTCCGGGAGAGCCGCAGGCTGCCCGGCCTGGTCCTGGGGGTGCTCTGCCTGGCCTACGCCGGCGGCGCCGCCGTCGGCTGGGGATCGCGCCAACTGTCCGTGTTCATGGGCGACTTCGGCCTGGCCGCGGCGGCCCTGGCGGCCGCGCTGTCCTGCCTGGTGTTCGGCTGCACGGTCGGCGGCCACGCCCGCCCGGCCTGGCTGCTGTTCGGCCTCTCCTCGCTCATGGTCTCCTTCGGCAACGGCACCTGGGGCTGGTACGAGCTGGTGGTGCGCACCCCGCTGCCCCAGGAGTCGCTCGCCGAGTACGCCTTCCTGCTGTTCGCCCCGCTCGCCATCACCGGCGTCCTGGTGCTCGCCCAGCACCCGCGCACGGCGGCCGGCTGGCTCTGCCTGCTGCTCGACGGCTGGCTGATCGCCGGCTCGCTGTTCACCCTCAGCTGGAGCCTGGCGCTCGGCCGGATCGCGGCCGGGGAGGACGGCTCCCCGCTGCGCCTGGCCCTCAACCTGGCCTATCCGGTGCTGGACATCCTGCTGGTCAGCCTGGTGGTCGGGCTGCGCTTCGGCGGCCGGGACGGCAACCGGGCCGCCGTGCACACCGCGATGCTGGCGCTCGCCGTCACCGTCACCTGCGACGCCCTGTTCACCTCCCCGGAACTGCGCAGCAGCTACCACTCGGGCGAACTCCTGGACGCCGGCTGGTTCTCCGGCAGTCTGCTGCTGGCCTGGGCGCCGTGGTCGCCGCGCTGGCGCCGCCCCACCCGCGAGCACCCCTCGGCCGGCGGCCTGCCGCGCCGCCGGGTCGCCACCACCTTCAGTGCGCTGACCCCCTACGCGGCCGCCGCGGTCTGTACCGCCGGCATCCTCTACAACGCCCTCGGCGGGCGGGAGTTGGACCGCGTGGTGGCCGCGGCCGCGTGCACCGTCGGGCTGGCGCTGATCCTGCGGCAGGGCGTGATGCTGCTCGACAACCTGTCGCTGGCCCAGGAACTCGCCCACAAGGAGGCGCACTTCCGCTCCCTGGTGCAGGGCTCCAGCGACGTCATCATGATCGCGGGCGGCAACGGCGTGCTCTCCTACGTCTCGCCGGCCGCGCTCGGCGTCTACGGGCGGGACCCGGAGGGGCTGGTCGGCGGCAACCTGCTGGACCTGGTCCACCCCGAGGACGTCGGCCGGGTGCTCTCCGAGGTCCGCCGCTACCTCGCCAGGGTCCGGCTCACCACCCACCGCAGCCCCGGCACCGCCGAGCTCTCCACCCGGGTCGAGTGCCGGATCAGCTCCGGCGCCGGCGAGTGGCTGCACGTCGAGTCCACCGTCAGCCGGCACCGCGACGGCCTGCTGCTCAACAGCCGGGACGTCACCGAACGCGTCATGCTCCAGGCCCAGTTGCAGCACAACGCGTTCCACGACCCGCTCACCGACCTGCCCAACCGGGCGCTGTTCACCCAGGGACTGCGGGCCGCCCTCGGCGCCCGCGGCCAGCAGGGCGAGACGGGCGCCGGGATCGCGGTGCTCTTCCTCGACCTGGACGGCTTCAAGGCGGTCAACGACACCGCCGGGCACCAGGTCGGCGACGAGCTGCTGGTGCAGGCCGCCCGCCGGCTCCAGGCGGCCGTCCGCTGCGGGGACACCGTCGCCCGGTTCGGCGGCGACGAGTTCGCCGCGCTGGTCTGCGGCCCGCTCGGCCGCCTCCAGGTCCAGGAACTGGCCGAGCGGCTGCGCCTCGCACTCTCCGAGCCGTACTGGATCGGCGGTGCCGAACTCAGCGTCGCCGCCAGCATCGGCATCGCCTTCGGCACCCCGGAGCGCGGCCCGGCGGCCGACCCCAGGGCCGCCGCCGACGAGCTGATGCGCAACGCCGACCTGGCGATGTACCGGGCCAAGTCCGAGGGCAAGGGCCGGGTGGTGCTCTACACCCCCGCGATGCGGGCCGACCTGGAGCGCCGCACCGAGCTGGAGGAGCGGCTGCGCCTGGCCGTCCGGGAGGGCGGCTTCACCCTGCTCCACCAGCCCGTGGTGGACCTCGGCAGCGGCACCGTGACCAGCGTCGAGGCCCAGGCCCGCTGGCGCTCGGTGGGCGGACTGCTGCTCACCCCGGCCGAGTTCCTGCGCTCGACCGACCACGGCGACGCGGCCACCCGGTTCTCCCGCTGGCTGGTCATGGAGGCGGTCACCGCGGCCGCCGAGCGGCGCGGCCTGACCGGGCTGGGCCGCGGCGTGCCGGAGCCCGTCCCGGTGTCCGTCCGGCTCTCCGTCGAGCGGCTCTGCTCGCCGGGCCTGTACGAGACGGTGGCCGCGGCGCTGCGGGACAGCGGGCTCCCGGCCGACGAGCTGGTGATCGAGGTGGCCCGGATGGGCCCGGACTCGCTCGCCGACGAACTCGGCCGCCGCCTCTCCGCCCTGCGCGGCCTCGGCGTCTCCACCTGGCTCGCCGGGTACGGCGCCGGCGGCGGCTCGCTCGGCGCCCTGGCCCGGCTCCCGCTGGACGGCCTCAAACTGGACCGCACGCTCGTCCAGGACCTCGGCGAGTCCCCACTCAGCCACACCCTCGCCGGGCACGCGCTGCGGCTCGGCCGGGACCTCGGGATGACCACCGCCGCCGAGGGCGTCGACCTGCCCCGCCAGGCCGCCGCGCTGCGGGAGCTGGGCTGCGGGCAGGCCCAGGGCTCGGTCTTCGCCCCGCCGCTGGACGAACCCCGGCTGCGCCGCACGCTGGCCCGCCGCGGCTGCCCGCCGGCCACGCCCCCGAGCCCCGGCCCCGGCCCCGTACCCGTCCACCGCCCGTACCCGGCCGCCGCCGGCGGCACCCGGACGAGTGGCCCGGCGAACGCCGGGACGGGCGCCACGCCGGGACGTGGCGCAGATCACCACAGCGGCTCTGACCTGCCCGGACGCCGTGCCGCTACCGGCCCGTCGGGCGGTCCGCATGGCGAGACGGCCGTCCCACCTGCTTGACATGCCGCCCCGCACGGGAGGAAGGTCATTGCCATGCGCACCCGAATTCTCGTACTTGGCGGGCGCGTCGGCTGAGTGGGCTCGTACGCCCTGCTCGTGACAGACCGACGCGCCACCCCTCGCATGCCCTTGGGCACGAGGGGTTTTTTGTTGCACTGACGCTGTTCCACCTCCGCAAGACCCCTGGCCTCGACCGCCCGAGCACGTCCGACTCGTCGGCTCAAGCGGGACGATTGAGGCAGAGCCGGCGATCGACCCGGACCGGGACCCCACCCTCGCAGCACCGGGGCCCGCAGCACCGGGTCGGCAAAACCCGAGAAGAGACAGGCAGATGACCGAGCACGCCGCTTCCCCCCGCCGCGGGGACAACCCGGCCGCCAACGCTCCCGCTCCCCAGCACGTCGTCGAGACCATGACCGGCGCCCAGTCGCTCATCCGCTCGCTGGAGGCCGTCGGTGCGGACACCGTCTTCGGCATCCCGGGCGGTGCCATCCTTCCCGCGTACGACCCCCTGATGGACTCCGTCAAGGTGCGCCACATCCTGGTCCGGCACGAGCAGGGCGCCGGCCACGCCGCCACCGGCTACGCCCAGGCCACCGGCCGGGTCGGGGTCTGCATGGCGACCTCCGGTCCGGGCGCGACCAACCTGGTCACCCCGATCGCCGACGCGTACATGGACTCGGTGCCGGTCGTCGCGATCACCGGCCAGGTCTCCTCGAAGGCGATCGGCACCGACGCCTTCCAGGAGGCGGACATCTGCGGCATCACGATGCCGATCACCAAGCACAACTACCTGGTCACCGACCCGGCCGAGATCCCCCGGGTGATCGCCGAGGCCTTCCACATCGCCGCCACCGGCCGTCCCGGCCCGGTCCTGGTCGACATCGCCAAGGACGCGCTCCAGGCGACCACCACCTTCCGCTGGCCGGTCGAGACCGCGCTGCCCGGCTACCGGCCGGTGACCAAGCCGCACGCCAAGCAGATCCGCGAGGCCGCGAAGATGCTGGTCGGCGCGAAGCGCCCGGTGCTGTACGTCGGCGGCGGCGTGATCAAGGCGCAGGCCACCACCGAGCTGCGGATCCTCGCCGAGCTGACCGGCGCCCCGGTGGTCACCACCCTGATGGCGCTCGGCGCCTTCCCCGACAGCCACCCGCAGCACCTGGGCATGCCCGGCATGCACGGCTCCGTCCCGGCCGTCACCGCGCTGCAGAAGTCCGACCTGCTGTTCACCCTCGGCGCCCGCTTCGACGACCGCGTCACCGGCAAGCTGGACGGCTTCGCGCCGAACGCCAAGGTCGTCCACGCCGACATCGACCCGGCCGAGATCGGCAAGAACCGCCCGGCGGACGTGCCGATCGTCGGCGACGCCCGCGAGGTGCTCGCCGACCTGATCGTCGCCGTCCAGGCCGAGTTCGACGCCGGCCACAAGGGCGACTACGCCGAGTGGTGGGAGCGGCTCGACGAGTGGAAGAAGACCTACCCGCTCGGCTACGAGGCGGCCCCCGCCGGGCAGCTGTCGCCGCAGCAGGTCATCGAGCGGATCGGCGCACTGGTCGGCCCCGAGGCGATCTACGCCGCGGGCGTGGGCCAGCACCAGATGTGGAGCTCGCAGTTCATCCGGTTCGAGAAGCCGGGCACCTGGCTCAACTCGGGCGGCGCGGGGACGATGGGCTACGCCGTCCCCGCGGCGATGGGCGCCAAGGCCGGCCGTCCGGAGAGCGCGGTCTGGGCCATCGACGGCGACGGCTGCTTCCAGATGACCAACCAGGAACTGGCCACCTGCGCCCTGAACGACATCCCGATCAAGGTCGCGGTCATCAACAACGGCTCGCTGGGCATGGTCCGGCAGTGGCAGACGCTGTTCTACAACCAGCGCTACTCCAACACCGTGCTGCACTCCGGCCCCGGCCACGACGGCATCGAGCCGCCGGCCCAGGGCACCCGGATCCCCGACTTCGTCCTGCTGTCCGAGGCGATGGGCTGCGTGGGCCTGCGCTGCGAGCGCCCCGAGGACCTGGACGCGGTCATCAAGCAGGCGATGGAGATCAACGACCGCCCGGTCGTCATCGACTTCATCGTCCACCAGGACGCCATGGTCTGGCCGATGGTCGCGGCCGGCACCAGCAACGACGAGATCCAGTTCGCCAAGGGCGTGCGCCCCGACTTCGGCGACGATCTCGACTGACGGCCCCCACCCACCCGTCGCCCACCGCCACCCTTCTCGGGACCGGCTCCGTCGGACCCCTCTTGTGCGACTGAGGAACCCCATGTCCAAGCACACCCTCTCCGTCCTGGTCGAGAACAAGCCCGGCGTGCTCGCCCGCATCGCCGCGCTGTTCTCCCGTCGGGGATTCAACATCGACTCCCTCGCCGTCGGATCCACCGAGCACCCGGACGTGTCCCGGATGACGATCGTGGTCAACGTCGAGGACCTCCCGCTGGAACAGGTCACCAAGCAGCTCAACAAGCTCGTGAACGTGATAAAGATCGTCGAACTCGACCAGTCCGCTGCGATCCAGCGGGAACTGGTCCTGGTGAAGGTCCGCGCCGACAACGAGACCCGGTCGCAGATCGTCGAGATCGTCCAGCTGTTCCGTGCCAAGACCGTCGACGTGTCGCCGGAAGCGGTGACCATCGAGGCCACCGGCAGCTCGGACAAGCTGGAGGCCATGCTCCGGATGCTGGAGCCTTACGGCATCAAGGAATTGGTCCAGTCCGGCCTGGTCGCCATCGGCCGCGGCGCGCGTTCCATCACGGACCGCTCGCTGCGCGCCCTCGACCGCAGCGCGTAAACAGCGCCGTCTCGCCCTCCCGTCGCCCACCACCGCCCTTCCAACGGCGCGCTGGCGCGCGGCACCTTTCGAGCAAAGACCCAACCCCCGCCGACGCGAATACGGTGAGTACCGCGTACCCGGCAACCATCACGCAAGGAGATGTGCCCCCGTGGCCGAGCTGTTCTACGAAGACGACGCCGACCTGTCCATCATCCAGGGCCGCAAGGTCGCGGTCATCGGCTACGGCAGCCAGGGCCACGCCCACGCGCTGTCGCTGCGCGACTCCGGCGCCGACGTCCGGGTCGGCCTGAAGCCGGAGTCCAAGTCCCGCGCCAAGGCGGAGGAGGCCGGCCTGCGCGTCGTCACCCCGGCCGAGGCGGCGGCCGAGGCCGACGTCATCATGATCCTGGTGCCGGACCCGATCCAGGCCGACGTCTACGAGGCGGACATCGCCCCGCACCTGAAGGCCGGCGACGCCCTGTTCTTCGGCCACGGCCTGAACATCCGCTTCGGCTTCATCAAGCCCCCGGCGGACGTCGACGTCTGCATGGTCGCCCCGAAGGGCCCGGGCCACCTGGTCCGCCGCCAGTACGAGGAGGGCCGCGGCGTCCCCGCGATCGTCGCGGTCGAGCAGGACGCCTCGGGCAAGGCCTTCGACCTGGCGCTGTCGTACGCCAAGGGCCTGGGCGCCACCAAGGCCGGCGTCATCAAGACCACCTTCACCGAGGAGACCGAGACCGACCTGTTCGGTGAGCAGGCCGTCCTCTGCGGTGGCACCGCCGCCCTGGTGAAGGCCGGTTTCGAGACCCTGGTCGAGGCCGGCTACCAGCCGGAGATCGCCTACTTCGAGTGCCTGCACGAGCTGAAGCTCATCGTCGACCTGATGTACGAGGGCGGCCTGGAGAAGATGCGCTGGTCGGTCTCCGAGACCGCCGAGTGGGGCGACTACGTCACCGGCCCGCGGATCATCACCGACGCCACCAAGGCCGAGATGAAGAAGGTCCTCGCCGAGATCCAGGACGGCACCTTCGCCAACACCTGGATCGCCGAGTACAAGGCGGGTCTGCCCAAGTACAACGAGTACAAGAAGGCCGACGAGGACCACCTGCTGGAGACCACCGGCAAGAAGCTGCGCTCGCTGATGAGCTGGGTCGACGAGAACGCCTGATCCTCCTCCGGAGCCGGGTTCCGGCCCCGATTTTGTAACTTCGTTGTACAAGTAGGCTGCTCTCGTCCGGGTGATTTCGCCGGACGGGAGCAGCCCGCTACCCAGCCCGTCGATACACTCCGAGTGCGCGTCAGGCCCACAGCGTCGTGCGTCTACCTACGCGGCATGCCACCTTCCCCCGCCCTCCACGCCGGCTGCGTGCTCGGGGGAACCGGACAGTTAAGGACCCCACTGTCGTGAGCAAATCCGTCGTTCTGATCGCCGAAGAGCTGTCGCCCGCCACTGTGGACGCCCTCGGCCCCGACTTCGAGATCCGCCACTGCAACGGCGCCGACCGCACCGAGCTGCTGACCGCGATCGCCGACGTCGACGCGATCCTGATCCGCTCCGCCACCAAGGTCGACGCGGAGGCGCTGGCCGCCGCCCGCAAGCTCAAGGTGGTCGCCCGGGCCGGCGTCGGCCTGGACAACGTGGACGTCTCCGCCGCCACCAAGGCCGGCGTGATGGTCGTCAACGCGCCGACCTCCAACATCGTCACCGCCGCCGAGCTCGCCTGCGGCCTGCTGATCTCCGTCGCCCGCAACATCGCGCCGGCCAACGCCGCGCTCAAGCAGGGCGAGTGGAAGCGCAACAAGTACACCGGCGTCGAGCTGAGCGAGAAGACCCTCGGCGTCGTCGGCCTCGGCCGGATCGGCGTCCTGGTCGCCCAGCGGATGTCCGCGTTCGGGATGAAGATCGTCGCGTACGACCCCTACATCCAGGCCGCCCGCGCCGCGCAGATGGGCGTCAAGCTGGTCACCCTGGACGAGCTGCTGGAGGTGTCGGACTTCATCACCGTCCACCTCCCGAAGACCCCGGAGACCATCGGCCTGATCGGCGACGACGCGCTGCACAAGGTCAAGCCGACCGTCCGCGTCGTGAACGCCGCCCGCGGCGGGATCGTGGACGAGGAGGCGCTCGCCGCCGCGCTGCGCGACGGCCGGGTGGCCGGTGCGGGCCTCGACGTGTACGCCAAGGAGCCCTGCACCGACTCCCCGCTGTTCGCCTTCGACAACGTGGTCGCCACCCCGCACCTGGGCGCCTCCACCGACGAGGCGCAGGAGAAGGCCGGCATCGCGGTCGCCAGGTCGGTGCGCCTCGCGCTGGCCGGCGAGCTGGTACCGGACGCGGTGAACGTCCAGGGCGGCGTGATCGCCGAGGACGTCCGCCCGGGCCTGCCGCTGGCCGAGAAGCTGGGCCGGATCTTCACCGCGCTGGCCGGCGAGGTGGCCGTCCGCCTCGACGTCGAGGTCCGCGGCGAGATCACCCAGCACGACGTGAAGGTGCTCGAACTGTCCGCGCTGAAGGGCGTGTTCGAGGACGTGGTGGCGGAGACGGTGTCCTACGTCAACGCCCCGCTGTTCGCCCAGGAGCGCGGCGTCGAGGTCCGCCTGACCACCTCCAGCGAGAGCCCCGAGCACCGCAACGTGATCACCGTCCGCGGCACCCTCTCGGACGGCGAGGAGATCGCCATCTCCGGCACGCTGGCGGGCCCCAAGCAGACCCAGAAGATCGTCGGCGTGGACGCCTTCGACGTGGACGTGGCGCTCACCGACCACATGGCCTTCTTCAAGTACGAGGACCGCCCCGGCGTGGTCGGCGTGCTCGGCCGCCACCTCGGCGACGCGGGCATCAACATCGCCGGCATGCAGGTCGCCCGCGACGGCGGCAGCGCGCTCGCCTCGATCACCGTGGACACCGAGATCCCGCAGGAGGTGCTCTCGGTCATCGCCGCCGAGATCGGCGCCCACTTCGCGCGCTCGGTCGACCTGGGCTGATCCACCCGGCCCCGGGTCCTCCCGACCGAGGCGGCAGGGCCCGGACCACCGTTCGAACGG
>NZ_JBHTWX010000118.1:0-29333 GCF_042792155.1 Kitasatospora sp. NPDC056651
GGGGGGGCCGGGGTCGGGGGGGCGGGGCCCCCGCCGTTCTCATGGAGCCGTCAGCGCATCGAACCGGTGCGCAGCAGGGTGCGGATGACGCGCATCGCGACCGAGAGGCTGGACAGCTCGTACTTGTCCGAACCCCTTATGTCGTCGAGGGTGGTCTTGGCGCGGTTCAGCAGGGTCGAGTTGAGCTCGGCCCAGGCGGTGTACCGCTCCTCCGGGGTGGCGCCCTCGGGGCCGCAGGCCAGGATGTCGGCGGTCAGCGCCGCGTGCGCCGCGAAGAGGTCCTCGCGGATCGCGGCCCGGGCCATCGACGACCAGCGGTCGGTGCGGGGCAGCTCGATGATGCGGTCGAGCAGGTGCGAGATCTGGAGCCGGTCGCCCAGGTCGTAGTAGAGGTCGGTGACCTCGGCGACGTCCTTGCCGGAACGGTCGGCGACCTCGGCGATGTCCAGGGTCGGGAAGACCGAGGAGAGGCCGGCGATCCGGGTGGCCAGCGCGTCCGGCACCCCGGCCGAGGCGAGCTCCTCGTACACCGACTCGAACCAGGCCAGGTCGTCGCCGCGCAGCGGCTTGGGCAGCGAGGCCCAGACCTGGTTGACCCGGTCGTGGAAGAACTCGATGGTGCCGGCGATGTCGAGCGGCTGGCGGCGGTTGTTGAGCATCCACCGGGTGGCGCGCTCGACCAGGCGCCGCGAGTGCAGGCGCATCTTGGTCTGCACCCGGGCCGGGACCTTGTTGTCCAGGTCCTCGATCTCGGCCCAGATCGGCTCCAGGTCGAAGACGGCCCGCGCGGCGGTGTGCGTCCGGGCGATCTCCTCGTAGGTCGCGCCGGTCTCCTCCTTCAGGCGGAAGGCGAAGGTGCAGCCACCGCGGTTGATCGTGTCGTTCACGATCAGCGTGGTGATGATCTCGCGGCGCAGCGCGTGGCTGTCGATCGCGTCGGCGAACTTCGACCGCAGCGCGGTCGGGAAGTACTCGTGCAGCGAGGCGCGGAAGTACGGGTCGTCCGGCAGCTCGGTGGCGAGCAGCTCCTCGGCCAGGATGATCTTGGTGTACGCGAGCAGGACGGCCATCTCGGGCTGCGAGAGGCCCCGGCCGTTCTGCTGGCGGTCCCGGATCTGGCGCTCGGCGGGCAGGAACTCCAGCCCGCGGTCGAGCCGGCCGGCCGACTCGAACCGGTTGATCATCCGGGCGTGGACGTTGACCATGCTGTGCGCCTGGGAGACGGCGTTGGCCAGCACCACGTTCTGCGCGTAGTTGTTGCGCAGCACCAGGTGGCCGACCTCGTCGGTCATCTCGGCCAGCAGGGCGTTGCGCTGCTTGACCGTCATGTCGCCCTCGGTGACGACCTGGTTGAGCAGGATCTTGATGTTGACCTCGTGGTCCGAGGTGTCCACACCGGCGGAGTTGTCGATCGCGTCGGTGTCGATCCAGCCGCCGGTGCCCTCGGGGCCTCCGGTGGCCGCGTACTCGATGCGGCCGAGCTGGGTGCAGCCGAGGTTGCCGCCCTCACCGATGACCCGGGCCCGGATCTGCTCGCCGTTGACGCGGATGGCGTCGTTGGACTTGTCGCCGACCTCGGCGTTGGTCTCGGTGGAGGCCTTGACGTAGGTGCCGATGCCGCCGTTCCAGAACAGGTCGACCGGCGCCTGGAGCACGGCCCGCATCAGCTCGGCCGGGGTCAGCCTGGTCGCCTCGACGCCCAGCACGGCCCGGACCTGCGGGGTCAGCTGGATCGACTTGGCGCTGCGCGGGAAGACCCCGCCGCCGGCCGAGATCAGCGACTTGTCGTAGTCGTCCCAGGAGCTGCGCGGCAGCTCGAAGAGGCGGCGGCGCTCGGCGTGCGAGACGGCCGCGTCCGGGTTCGGGTCGAGGAAGATGTGGCGGTGGTCGAAGGCGGCGACCAGGCGGATGTGCTCGCTGAGCAGCATGCCGTTGCCGAAGACGTCGCCGGACATGTCGCCGATGCCGATGACGGTGAAGTCCTCGGTCTGGGTGTCGACGCCGAGCTCGCGGAAGTTGCGCTTGACCGACTCCCAGGCACCGCGGGCGGTGATGCCCATGCCCTTGTGGTCGTAGCCGGCCGAGCCGCCGGAGGCGAACGCGTCGCCCAGCCAGAAGCCGTAGGACTCGGCGACGCCGTTGGCGATGTCGGAGAAGGTCGCGGTGCCCTTGTCGGCGGCGACGACCAGGTAGGTGTCGTCCTCGTCGTGGCGGACCACGTCGGCCGGGTGCACGACCTCGCCGCCGACCAGGTTGTCGGTGATGTCCAGCAGCGCCGAGATGAAGGTCTTGTACGAGGCGACGCCCTCGGCCAGCCAGGCGTCACGGTCCACCGACGGGTCCGGCAGCTGCTTGGCGACGAAGCCGCCCTTGGCGCCGACCGGGACGATGACGGTGTTCTTGACCATCTGCGCCTTGACCAGGCCCAGGATCTCGGTGCGGAAGTCCTCGCGCCGGTCGGACCAGCGCAGACCGCCGCGGGCGACCTTGCCGAAGCGCAGGTGCACACCCTCGACCTGCGGCGAGTAGACCCAGATCTCGAACGCCGGACGCGGGGCCGGCAGGTCCGGGATGGCCTTCGGGTCGAACTTCATCGACACGTAGGAGTGCCACTCGCCGGAGGCGGTGTGCTGGAAGAAGTTGGTCCGCAGCGTGGCCTTGATGAGGTTCAGGAAGGAGCGCAGGATGCGGTCCTCGTCCAGCGACACGACCTCGTCGAGGGCGCCGGACAGCTCCTCCAGGATGCCCTCGGTCAGCTCCAGGGCTCCCGAGCGGTGGCTCGGGCTCAGCCGGGCCTCGAACAGGTTGACCAGCAGGCGGGTGGTGTGGGTGTTGTTGCGGAGCGCGTCCTCCATGTAGTCCTGGGAGAACGTGGAGCCCGCCTGGCGCAGGTACTTGGCGTACGCGCGCAGCATCATCGCCTGGCGCCAGGTCAGCCCGGCGGTCAGCACCAGCTCGTTGAAGCCGTCGTTCTCGGCCTTGCCGGTCCAGGTGGCGGCGAAGGTCTCCTGGAAGCGCTCGCGGGCCTCGTCGGTGAGCTCGGTGGCCTCGCGCAGCTTCAAGCCGAAGTCGTAGACCCACGCGGTGCTGCCGTCGGAGCGGCGCAGCGCGTACGGGTGCTCGTCCAGCACCTCGACGCCCAGGCGCTGGAGCACCGGCAGGACCTCGGTGAGCGAGATCGGGCCGCCGACGCGGTAGATCTTGAAGCGGCGCTCGTCGTCGCCGGCGCCGACCGGCTGGTACAGGTTCAGGCGGAAGTCGCCCTCGCCGTGCAGCGACTCGATCTGCTTGATGTCGGCGACGGCGGTGCGCGGCGGGAAGTCGGCGCGGTAGCCGTCGGGGAAGGCGTTGGCGTACTTGTGGCCGAGCTCGGCGGCCCGCTCCTCGCCCAGCTCGGTGTGCAGCTGGTCGTGGAAGCCGTCCATCCAGAACCGGGCGGCCTCGGCCAGCCGGTTCTCGATCCGCTCGATGTCCGTGTCGGTGAGCTTCGGCAGCTCGGTGCCCGGGGCGACCCGGACCACGAAGTGCAGGCGGGTCAGCACCGACTCGGTGGCGTACACCGTGTAGTCGATGGTGGCGCCGTTCAGCTCGGCCTTGAGGATGTCGGTGATCAGCAGCCGGATGCGCGTGGTGTAGCGGTCGCGCGGCAGGTAGATGAAGGCCGAGAAGTAGCGGCCGTACTCGTCCTGGCGCAGGAACAGCCGCAGCTTGCGGCGCTCCTGGAGGTAGAGCACGCTCGTCGCGATGGAGAGCAGCTCGGAGGCCGGGGTCTGGAAGATCTCGTCCCGCGGGAAGGTCTCCATGATCTGGAGCAGGTCGCGGCCGTCGTGGCTGTCGCTGGAGAAGCCGGACTCCTCCAGCACCGCCTGGACCTTGCGGCGCACGACCGGGATGCGGGTGACCGACTCGGTGTACGCGGCGGAGGAGAACAGGCCGAGGAAGCGGCGCTCGCCGATCGGCTCGCCGGCGGCGTTGAACTTCTTCACGCCGACGTAGTCCAGGTAGGCCGGGCGGTGCACGGTGGAACGGCTGTTGGCCTTGGTCAGGACGAGCAGCTTCTTCTCGTGGGCCTTGGCGCGGACCGGCGCGGAGAGCCGGCCGAAGGCCTCGCTGACCGCGTGGTGGGCGTCGTCGTGGCCGTGCGGGTCGGAGCGCAGGATGCCGAGGCCGGTCCCGGCGACGGCCTTGAGGACCTCCTCGCCCTCGTGCTCGACCAGGTCGTACTCGCGGTAGCCGAGGAAGGTGAAGTGGTCGTCGGCGAGCCAGCGCATCAGCTCCCAGGCCTCGCCGACCTCCTGCTCGGGCAGGCCGGCCGGGGGCTCCTCGGCCAGCTCGTCGGCCAGGCGCAGCGCGCTCTCGCGCATCTTGCCCCAGTCCTCGACGACCTCGCGGACGTCGCCGAGCACCCGGCGCAGGTCCGACTCGATGGCGCGCAGGTCCTCACGGTCGGTCTCGCGGTCGATCTCGATGTGCATCCAGGACTCGACGGTCGCGTCGGCCGGCCATTCGGCGCCGGCGGCCTGGCTGCGCGAGCAGGCGTCGATGTCCAGGATCTCCAGCAGCTTGCCGGTGATGTCACGGCGGACCAGCAGCTGGGGGTGGATCACGATGTGGATCGCGCGGTCCTGGCGGGACAGCTCGTTGGTGACGGAGTCGACCAGGAAGGGCATGTCGTCGGTGACGACCTCGACCACGGTGTGGCCGCAGGACCAGCCGTTCTCCTCGACCGAGGGGGTGTGGACCCGCACCTCGGCGGTGCCCTGCGGGCGCTTGAGGCCCAGGCGGTAGTGGGAGGCGGCCGCGCCGTAGACGTCGACCGGGTCGCGGTCGACCAGGTCCTCGGGCGCGGTGTGCAGGTAGTAGTGGTGCAGGTACGCGGTCAGAGCGCCGTTGCTCAGACCCTCTCCCGGCGCCGCTCCCCCCACCTGGCTGTTCTCAGCGGCTGCGGCTGCCTTCTTGAGCAGCTCGGCCTTGGCTGCGTCCAGCTTGGTCTGCATGACTTCTTGACTCCTGTCGCGCGCCGTTGCGTGACTCGGTGGTGTGTGGATGTACACCGACGGGTCACCGCAATCCTGCCGCACCATCCGACTGAAAGGGGCTCATGACGACGCATGAAATGTCCTCCCAGCGGGTAGGACGACACGTTCGCCCTGCAAGCCACCCGACGACGCCAGCCAGCCTAACCGGATCAATCGAAGGTGCACAGGGACAGCGAGGCGCAAAGTCGCAGTAAGTCAGGTCCGTCCTGGACAGCATGTCCAAACCGGAGCCCGATGTTCACTCTCAGCCCAGATGCGGGTATCCGTGGTGGGTCGGCGGGACGAAGGTCTCCTTGATCGACCGGGCCGAGGTCCAGCGCAGCAGGTTCTGGGCGGCGCCGGCCTTGTCGTTGGTGCCGGAGGCCCGGCCGCCGCCGAAGGGCTGCTGGCCGACGACCGCGCCGGTGGGCTTGTCGTTGATGTAGAAGTTCCCGGCGGTGAAGCGCAGCGCCTCGACGGCCTGGGCGATGGCGTAGCGATCCTGCGCGATCACCGAGCCGGTCAGGCCGTACGGGGCGCCCTCGTCGACCCGGCGGAGCACGTCGTCCCAGCGGGAGTCCTCGTAGACGTGGACGGCGAGGATCGGGCCGAAGTACTCCGTCCGGAAGATCTCGCCCCGGTGGTCGGAGGAGACCAGGACGGTCGGCCGGACGAACCATCCGATCGCGTCGTCGTACTGTCCGCCGGCCACCAGTTCGATCGTCGGGTCCGCCTTCGCGCGGTCGATGGCCTCCCGGTTCTTCTCGAAGGCGCGCCGGTCGATCAGGGCGCCCATGAAGTTGGACAGGTCGGTCACGTCGCCCACCGCGAGCGCGTCCACCTGGGCCACGAAGTCGTCCTTGATCTTCAGCCAGAGGCTGCGCGGCAGGTAGGCGCGGGAGAGCGCCGAGCACTTCTGGCCCTGGTACTCGAAGGCGCCGCGGATCAGCGCGGTCCGCAGGATCTCCGGGTCGGCCGAGCGGTGGGCCAGCAGGAAGTCCTTGCCGCCGGTCTCCCCGACGATCCTCGGGTACGCGCGGTAACCCCCGATGTTGGCGCCGATGGTCTGCCACAGGGACTGGAAGGTCGCGGTCGAGCCGGTGAAGTGCAGCCCGGCGAGCGCCGGGTCGGCCAGCGCGACCGGGGAGACCTGGAGACCGTCACCGGTCACCAGGTTGATCACCCCGGGCGGCAGCCCCGCCGCCTCCAGCAGCCGCATCAGGTGGTACGCGGCCAGGGTCTGGGTCGGCGCGGGCTTCCAGACCACAGTGTTGCCCATCAGCGCGGGGGCGGTCGGCAGGTTGCCGGCGATCGCGGTGAAGTTGAACGGGGTGACCGCGTAGACGAAACCTTCCAGCGGGCGGTGGTCGGTGCGGTTCCACACCCCCGGCGAGGAGATCGGCTGGTCGGCCAGGATCTGCCGGGCGAACCCGACGTTGAACCGCCAGAAGTCGATCAGCTCGCAGGCGGAGTCGATCTCGGCCTGCTGCACGGTCTTGGACTGGCCGAGCATGGTGGCCGCGTTGAGCGTCTCCCGCCAGGGGCCGGACAGCAGGTCGGCGGCGCGCAGGAAGACCGCCGCGCGGTCGTCGAAGGAGAGCGAGCGCCACTGCCGACCGGCGGCCAGCGCCGCGTTCACCGCCGCCCGGGCGTCCTCCCGGGTCGCGTTGCCGAGCACGCCGAGCTTGGCGGCGTGGTGGTGCGGCTGGACGACCTCGATCCGCTCGCCGCCGCCGAAGCGCTGCTCACCGCCGATGGTCATCGGCAGCGGGACCTGCTCGGCCGCCAGCTCGTCCAGCCGCCGCACCAGCCGCTCCCGCTCCGGACTGCCGGGCGCGTACGACCGCACCGGCTCGTTGACCGGGGTCGGCACCTCGGTGACTGCGTCGATGGGCATGGCGGGCTCCGTCCTGGCGGCTGGTCGGCTGTGCCACCAGCCTGACCAGCCGGGGCGCGATCCGCCCGTTCAGACACGCGGACGGGGGGCGTGGGGGCCGCCCGCGGCCGCCGCCCACCGCCCGGGCCGGGGGGGCCGGCCACGCGCCGGGGGGCCCGCCCGACCCCCCCGGGGCGGGGGCGGGGGCCGCCCCCCCCGTCCCCCCACTCCCGGCCGGGCCCGGGGGCTCAGCCGACGAGCCGGCCGGCCAGCTCGACCGCCTCGGACAGGCTGTCCACCACCGGGACGCCGACCGGCTCCAGCTTCTCCCGGGTGTGCGAACCACCGGTGTAGAGCACCGCGTGGGCGCCCGCGTCCAGCGCCGCCAGCGCGTCGTCCGCGGCGTCGCCGATCAGCACCGTGCGGGCCGGGTCGACCCGCTCGCCGAGCGCGGCCAGGTGCCGGGTCAGGTGCTCCGCCTTCTTCCCGCCGGACGGGCCGCTGCGGCCGTCCACCCGCAGGAAGCTGCCGGCCAGGCCGAAGGCGTCGACCAGCGGGACCAGCCGGTCGTGGTCGTACATCGACAGCAGCGACTGGCTGTGCCCGGCCGACTGCCAGCCCGCCAACAGGTCCCGCGCGCCCTCGGTCAGCCCGCAGGCCGGGCTGAGCTCGCGGTAGCGGACGTGGAAGGCGTCGTCGAGGTCCAGCCACTCCTGCGCGGAGGGCATCCGCCCGAGCAGCCGCTCGTAGAAGCGGGGGATCGGGATCTCGTACTGCTCCCGGTACTGCTGCAGGGTCATCGGGCCGACGCCGATGGTCGCGAACGCGGCGTTGCTCGCCCCGAGCACCGCCTCCATGTCATGGAAGAGGGTGCCGTTCCAGTCCCAAACGATGTGAGTGCGCACGGGGCGAAACGGTAACCCGGACGGGCGACACGCCGGTAGGGCGGAACTCACGCCGGCGGGCTCACGCGAACAGCGCGGGGATCTCCTGGGTCGCGTACCAGAGCAGGTCGTGGTCCTCGGCTCCGTCCACGGTGAACTGGGCGTCCTGGTCGCCCGCGTCGGCCGCGGCCACCGCCGCCACCGCCGCCGCGACGTCCGTGACCACCTCGTCGTCGGCCACGTCGGCGTGCACCGCGGCGGCCTTGGCCAGCCGCACCGGGCCGGCCAGCACCACCCGGCCGAGCGAGGCCTGGTCCTGGTACTCGTCGCCGGGGAACGGGCGCACCGACGCGTCGGCCACGTCCAGCGCCACCACGACCCGGCGGCGCGGGGCGTCCGGGTCGCCGGCCAGCAGCCGCAGCGAGGACTGGGCGGCCCGGTTCAGCGCCGCGTACTCCAGCTCCTCCAGGTCGTCGCTGACGTACCACTCGCGAAGCGCGGGCGTCACGGCGTACGCGGCGGACTGCTCCAGGGCGCCGCCCTCGTGCGCCGCCGCCAGGCCGGTCAGGGTGGTGGGCACGTACACGCGCATCGGTGGCACTCTCCGGTTCGTCCAGCGGGGTTCGTCCAGCGGCACAGCTTCTCCAGCGCCCCAAGAATAAGCGCCGCCGGGCCGCCCGCGATCACCCTCGGTGCGGGCGGGCCCGCCCACCGCCGGGGCGCGCCCGGCCGGTACGGCGCGGGGCGCCGGCCGGGCACCGCCACCCGGTCCGCCCAGCCGGAACGTCCCCTTTCGGGCCCCGCGGCCCGTCCCCGCCCGTCAACCCGGCGCCGGGGAACGACCCGCCCGGCCCGTCGCCGCACTGGCCGGTTCCCCCGGATAGGTGAAACCGGAGGCCTGCCCAGGCCGGGCCGAAACCCCGTTGCCGCCCCACCCGGGGCGCCCCCAACCTTGGGCCCGTCAGCCCCGTCCGTACCCGCACCACCCAGCCGAGGAGCACCCGTGACCACCCCGTTCAGCGACCACCTGACCACCCGGCTCACCGCCCGCCCGCACCGCCGCCCGCGCGCCGGCGGCGGCTGCGACCCGGCGGGGCGCCGACCGCGCCACCCGCGCGCCGCCTGCGCCGGCGCCTCCTCCCCCGGCCCTGGCCCCGCCCCCGGGGCGCTGGCCTCCCGGTTCGCCCGCCAGCTGGTCGAGGTGCTCACCGGCGCACGGCCCTCCGGCCAGCTGATGCGGCACACCAGCCTGGACGGCTACGGGCAGCTCGCCTCACTGGTCCGCACGGGCGCGCTGCGCCGCGGCGGCGCCGACCGGCCCCGGCTCGGCCCGGTGCACGACCGCTCGCCCTCGCCGGACGCCGTCGAGGCCTGCGTGCGGGTCGACCTCGGCCGGCGGCACCACGTGGTGGCCTTCCGGCTGGAGCAGCGCGGCCCGGCCGGACAGTGGCAGTGCACCGCCGTGGAGGCCCGGTGAACGCCCTGTCCGACCCCCGGCGGTACCGAACGGCGCAGGGCGCCGTCCCGGTCCGGGAACGGCGCCCTGCGCGGCGTCCTGCGTGTCGGCACGCCCTGCGTCCGGCGCCTCGCCCGGGCGGTGTGCCCGGGCCCGGCGCCGCGACCGGCTCAGGCCTTGCGGCGGCGGCCCTTGGCCGACTTGGCGGCCTTGCGGCGCTCGGCGCGGGTCAGCCCGTCGCCCTCGTCCTCCGGCGCGAGGTCCTCGAAGTCACCCTCGATCACACCGCCGCCGACCTCGTCCGAGGGGGCCGTGTAGTGCAGCCGCTGCGGCTTCGGGGCCTCCAGGCCCTTGGCCTTGATCTCCGGGCGGGCGGCGTCCTTCTCCAGCTTGTCGAGCACCACCTGGGCGTCCTCGACCGGGACCTCCTCGACCTGCTGCTCGACCTGGACCTCCAGGTTGAACAGGTAGCCGACGGACTCCTCCTTGATGCCCTCCATCATCGCGGTGAACATGTCGAAGCCCTCGCGCTGGTACTCGATCAGCGGGTCGCGCTGCGCCATGGCCCGCAGGCCGATGCCCTCCTGGAGGTAGTCCATCTCGTAGAGGTGCTCGCGCCAGCGGCGGTCCAGCACCGACAGCACGACCCGGCGCTCCAGCTCACGCATGATCTCCGCGCCGAGCTGGTCCTCACGGGCGCCGTACTGGCCCTGGATGTCCTCCTGGACGGACTTGATCAGGAACTCGGGGGTCATCCCGGCCTGGCCGCCGGCCTCCTCCTCCAGCTCCTCCAGGTCCAGGGCGACCGGGTAGAGCTGCTTGAGCGCCGTCCAGAGCTTGTCCAGGTCCCAGTCGTCCTCGAAGCCCTCGCCGGTGGCGGCCCGGACGTACGCCTCGACGGTGTCGTCCATGAAGTGGCCGACCTGCTCCTGGAGGTCCTCGCCCTCCAGCACCCGGCGGCGCTCGCCGTAGATGACCTCGCGCTGGCGGTTGAGCACCTCGTCGTACTTGAGGACGTTCTTGCGGATCTCGAAGTTCTGCTGCTCGACCTGGGTCTGCGCGGAGGCGATGGCACGGGTGACCATCTTGGACTCGATCGGCACGTCCTCGGGCACGTTCGCCATCGAGAGCACGCGCTCGACCATGCCGGCCTTGAACAGGCGCATCAGGTCGTCGCCCAGCGACAGGTAGAAGCGGGACTCGCCCGGGTCGCCCTGACGGCCGGAGCGGCCGCGCAGCTGGTTGTCGATGCGGCGCGACTCGTGCCGCTCGGTGCCGAGCACGTAGAGGCCGCCGGCCTCCTTGACCTCGTCCTGCTCGGCCTTCACCGAGGCCTTGGCCTTCTCCAGCGCGGTCGGGAACGCGGCCTCGTACTCCTCCGGGGTGTCCGTCGGGGTCAGCCCGCGCTGCGCCAGCTCGGCGGCGGCCAGGTGGTCGGCGTTGCCGCCCAGCATGATGTCGGTGCCACGGCCGGCCATGTTGGTGGCGACGGTGACGGCGCCCTTGCGACCGGCCTGCGCGACGATCTGCGCCTCGCGCTCGTGGTGCTTGGCGTTCAGCACCTCGTGCGGGATGCCGCGCTTGCGCAGCTCCTGCGACAGGTACTCGGACTTCTCGACCGACACGGTGCCGACCAGCACCGGCTGGCCCTTCTCGTGCTTCTCGGCGATGTCCTCGACCACGGCGGCGAACTTGGCCGGCTCCGACTTGTAGATCAGGTCGGGCTGGTCGATGCGCAGCGGCGTCTTGTTGGTCGGGATCGGCACCACGCCGAGCTTGTAGATCTGGTGGAACTCGGCGGCCTCGGTGGTGCCGGTACCGGTCATGCCCGCGAGCTTGCCGTACAGACGGAAGAAGTTCTGCAGGGTGATGGTGGCCAGGGTCTGGTTCTCGTTCTGGACCTCCACCCCTTCCTTGGCCTCGATCGCCTGGTGCATGCCCTCGTTGTAGCGGCGGCCGGCCAGGATGCGGCCGGTGTGCTCGTCGACGATCATGACCTCGCCGTTCATCACGACGTAGTCCTTGTCCGCCTTGTACAGCTCCTTCGCCTTGATGGCGTTGTTCAGGAAGCCGACCAGCGGGGTGTTCACCGACTCGTAGAGGTTGTCGATGCCCAGGTAGTCCTCGACCCGGGTGACACCCTCCTCCAGGATGCCGACCGTGCGCTTCTTCTCGTCGACCTCGTAGTCGCGGTCGATCTTCAGGCGCAGCACCAGCTTGGCGAAGTCGGCGTACCACTTGGTCGCCTGGTCGGCCGGGCCGGAGATGATCAGCGGGGTGCGGGCCTCGTCGATCAGGATCGAGTCGACCTCGTCGACGACCGCGAAGTTGTGGCCGCGCTGGACGAGTTCGTCCTTCGACCAGGCCATGTTGTCGCGCAGGTAGTCGAAGCCGAACTCGTTGTTCGTGCCGTAGGTGATGTCCATCGCGTACTGGCGCTTGCGCTCGGCGGGCGTCATGCTGCCCAGGATCACGCCGACCTCGAGGCCGAGGAAGCGGTGCACCCGGCCCATCCACTCCGAGTCGCGCTCGGCGAGGTAGTCGTTGACGGTGATCAGGTGGACGCCCTTGCCGGTCAGCGCGTTCAGGTACGCGGGCAGGGTGCCGACGAGAGTCTTGCCCTCACCGGTGCGCATCTCGGCGACGTACCCGTGGTGCAGGGCCGCGCCACCCATCAGCTGGACGTCGTAGTGCCGCTGGCCGAGCACGCGCTTGGCCGCCTCACGGACGGTGGCGAACGCCTCGGGGAGGATGTCGTCCAGGGTCTCGCCGTCCACGAGCCGCTGCTTGTACTCGTCGGTCAGTGCGCGCAGCTCGGCGTCGGTGAGGTTGACGAAGTCCTCTTCGATGGAGTTGACCTGGGCAGCAATCCGCTGCAGCTTGCGAAGGATCTTGCCCTCGCCGGCGCGCAGGATCTTGTCGAAGACGGACACTTGAGCGGGCTCCTTGCCTGTATTGGCACTGGACGACTGCACGGCGGGTCCACCCCACCGCACGGGCCATCGTATGCGAGGAGTCCAACCCCCCGGGAGGTGCGTCAGCACGGTATTCCCGTGTCACCCGCCCGGGCACATGTCCCGATAGCACCGTCCACCATGACAAATCGGTCGGCGGGCCACGGAGTCGGGCGCATATTCGGATGCCCGTCCTCCCCCCTCGGCGGAATAATCCGTTCATGGACGAACCTCTCGCCGCCGAACTCCCCACGCTCACCACCGACCGGCTGCTGCTGCGCGCCCCGCGCGAGTCGGACATCGACGCCGTCCACGCCGCCTGCCAGGACCCGGAGATCCAGCGCTGGACGATCGTCCCCTCGCCGTACCGGCGCGAGGACGCGGAGTTCTTCGTGCGCGACCTCGCCCCCGAGGGACGGCGCACCGGGGCGAACCGGATCTGGTGCGTGTTCGAGCGCGGGTCCGGCGCGTTGGTCGGCTCCCAGGCGCTCGTCCTGCGCGCTCACGACCCGGGCTCGGCCGAGATCGGCTGGTGGGCCGTGAAGGAGTTCCGCGGCCGCGGCTACACCACCGAGGCCGCCCGCGCCGTCTCCCACTACGGCCTGCGCGGACTCGGCCTGCGCCGCCTGGAGTGGCAGGCGTACGTCGGCAACGGGGGCTCCCGCGCCGTCGCCGAGAAGGCCGGCTACCGCTTCGAGGGCACCCTGCGCTCGTACGCCGAGCAGCGCGGCACCTTCCACGACGCGTGGATCGCCTCGCTCCTGCCCGGCGACCTGGAGGACTGAACCCGGGGGCCCGGGCACCGCCCGGGGCCGCTGTCAGCGCCCCGGGCTACGCTCCCCGGCATGACCGCCGCTGCCGCCAGTCCCGCCCCCTCCGCAGGGCCCGCGCCCGTCGCCGTCCTCGGCGCGGACGACGCCCGCCGGATCGCCCTGCGCGCCCAGGGCCTGCTGGGCGCGCCGGACCGCCGGGCCGGGGTGCGCGGAGTGCTGCGCCACCTGGGCTCCGTCCAGTTGGACACCATCTCGGTGCTGGCCCGCTCCCACGAGCTGGTGCCGTACGCCCGTCTCGGCGCGGTCGGCCGCCCGGCCGTCGAGGCGGCCTACTGGGGCGGCGGCACCGGCTTCGAGTACTGGTCGCACGCGGCCTGCGTCCTGCCGATCGAGGAATGGCCGCTGTTCGCCTTCCGGCGCCGCCGCTACCGCGACCGCGGCCACCTCTGGGGCCACCAGGTCGCGCCCGAGACCTACCGCGCCGTGCTCGACAAACTGCGCGCCGAGGGGCCGTTGACCTCCACCGAGCTCGGCGGCGCCAAGAAGACCTCCGAGTGGTGGGACTGGTCCGACACCAAGATCGCGGTCGAGCGGGCGCTGGCCTTCGGCGACGTGGTCTGCACCGAGCGCCGGAGCTGGAAGCGGGTCTACGCGCTGGCCGAACAGGCGATCCCGGACGCCCTGTTCGGGCAGGACCGGTCGGACGAGGACTGCGTGCGCACCCTGGCCGCCCAGGCCGGAGCCGCCCTCGGCGTGGCCACCCGGGCCGACCTGCTGGACTACCACCGGCTGCGCGCCGAGCAGTTGGACCCGGTGCTCGCCGACTGCGGGCTCGTCCCGGTCGAGGTGGCCGGCTGGGGCCCGGACGGCGGCCCGGCCCGGGCCTGGGCCGATCCGGCCGCCCTCGCCACCGCCCCGCGCGGGCGCCACCGCACCACGCTGCTCTCGCCGTTCGACTCGCTGATCTGGGACCGCCCCCGCACCGAGCGGATCTTCGGCATGACGCACCGGCTGGAGGCCTACACGCCCAGGCACAAGCGGGTGCACGGCTACTTCGCGATGCCGCTGCTGGCCGGCGGCCGCCTGGTCGGCCGGGTCGACCCGGCCCGTGAGGGCCGCACCCTGGTCGCCCGGCAGGTCTCGCTGGAGGGCGGCCGGGGCGGCGGAACGCGGCACGTCGAGGCGCTGGCGACGGCGCTGCGCGAGGCGGCCGCCTGGGTCGGCTGCGAGGAGGTGCGGGTCGGGACGCTGCACGACGAACGGCTGCGCCCGGCCCTGGAGAAGCTGCTGGTGGACGGGTAAGTCCCGCCCGGCTCACCCTATTTCGAGGATCTTCTCCCGCATCGCGTACACCACCGCCTCCATCCTGGAGTGCAGCTGGAGCTTCTCCAGGATGTTGCGCACGTGGTTCTTCACGGTGTTCTCGCTGATGAACAGCTCCTTGGCGATCTCCCGGTTGTTCATGCCGGTCGCCACCAGCTTGAGCACCTCCAACTCCCGGTCGGTGAGCCGGGGTGCGGGCACCAGGTCCCGGTCGTCGGAGCGGCGCTGGATCATCGACTTGAACTCGGTGAGCAGCTTGGACGCCATCGACGGGCTGATCTGCGACTGGCCGTCGGCGACCGCGCGGATCGCGGTGGCGACCTCGTCGGTGGAGATCTCCTTGAGCAGGTAGCCGGTGGCCCCCGCTTTGATCGCCTCGTAGAGGTCGGCCTCCTCGTCGCTTATCGTCAACATGATGATCTTGGTGCTGGGTGCCACGTCCTTGATCGCCGTGCAGGCCTCGATCCCGCTGCGGCGCGGCATCCGGACGTCCATGAGAATGATGTCGGGCAGCAGGTCGGCGGCCTTCAGCACGGCCTCGGCGCCGTCCCCCGCCTCGCCGACGACCTTGATGTCCGGCTCCTCCGCGAGGACGATCTCCAGCCCCCGGCGGAACAGCGCGTGGTCGTCCACCACCAGCACACGGATCGGCTCACCCCGGCGCGGCTCGTACGCGGGCTCCTCCTCCGCCCCCGACGGCAGTCCTGGCCCGACCCCGGGCCCCAGCCCGAAGTGATCCCCCATCCGCTCCTCCCCCTTCGCGGGTAGTCGTGCGCCAATCATTCCACGCTCCGACACCACCACGGTCACCCTCCGATGCCGATTCCCCCGCATCGGGTGACCCCTCCCTCCGGGAGCGCGACGAGGTTCGGACCGCCCCGGGCCGAAACGCCGGTGACCCCGGCGGCCACGGCCGCCGGGGTCACCCCTCCATCACTGCCCGGACGGTCAGTCCTCGCCGTCGAACCCGTTGATCGCGCCGCCGGCCCCGCCACCCGACCCGGCCGAGAGGTCGGTCTGCAGGTGGATGACGCCGTAGTTGTAGCCGTGCCGACGGTAGACCACGCTCGGCAGGCCGCTGTCCTTCTCCACGAAGAGGTAGAAGTCGTGGCCGACCAGCTCCATCTCGTAGAGCGCCTGGTCCAACGCCATGGGGGCGGCCGGGTGGGTCTTCTCCCGGACCACCAGCGGGCCTTCGCCCTCCACTTCCAGGGATCCCATCATGGTCTTGCGGACGGCGCCGTTCGTCTCGCCCTCCGGCGCCGTCGTGTCCGGCAGCGCGGCCAGGGCCGCGGTCGCCGCGGCGACGCTGATCGGGGTGCGGCCGTTCGCGCCGCCCTTGTGCACCCGACGCCGGTCCGCGGACTTGCGCAACTGCGCGTCGAGCTTCGCCGAAGCCAGGTCGAGCGCCGCGTACGGGTCCGCCGCGGCGGCTTCGGCCCGGATCACGGGGCCACGGCTGCGGAGAGTGATCTCCACCCGATCGGAGCGGTCGGCCTGCCGCGGGTTGTGCTCCTTGGACACCTCGACGTCGAGGCTGATGGCCTTGGCGTCGAACTTCTGGACCTTCTCCAGCTTCTCGGCCACGTGCTCGCGGAACCTCTTGGGCACCTCGGTCTTGCGGCCCTTGACGACGATGTCCACGCAGAACTCCGATCCCTCGTGCTGACGCCGATCCGGGTGCTACCGGATCGGGCTGAGACCCAGCTGGACCAGCCCATCCACTGCCGACCCCCCGTCCCCACCGCCAGCGGCGGGAAACGACTGGCCCTCACCTCACTTCCTCCCCACCAGGGACGGTTGAAACCCCCTGGGCCTTATCGAACACCTCACACGGGTTTTTCGCCTCCTCAGGCGATAAGGAGGGTATGACCCGATATTGCGCTCGGGCGGTCAAGCTGGTGCACCCTGTCTACCCTCTCGCGGGTGAAGTATGGGTAAATACCTGGACAACGCCCCCCGTACGGCGCACTGTGTGCTCACTCTCCGTGCCTGCCGCCCGCCAGGAGCAGCCGTGCCGCCGTCCCCCTCCCCCGCCCGCCGGCCGTTCGTCCGCAGGCCGCTCGGCCACGCGCTGGCCGGACTGCTGGACGTCCTGCTGCCCGCCGACTGCGCGGGCTGCGGCAGCGAACGCGCCCAGCTCTGCCCGGACTGCCGGCACCTGCTGGCCGCCGCGCGCCCCGCGCCCACCCTGCTGCCCTGGACGCACGCCGCCGCGCCGTACACCGGCCCGGTCCGGCAGCTGCTGCTCGCGCACAAGGAGCGGGGCGCGCTGCGGCTGGCCGGCCCGCTCGGCGAGGCCCTCGGCCGGGCGGTGCGCTCCGCCCTGGGGACGCGGGCCGGGGCCGCGCCGCTGCTGCTGGTCCCGATGCCCTCGACACGCTCGGCCGTCCGCGCCCGGGGGCACGATCCGACGCTGCGGCTGGCCGGGGCGGCCGCCCGCTCGCTGCGCCGGGCCGGCCTGGACGTACGGGCGGCGCCACTGCTGCGGCACGCCCGGCCGGTCGCCGACCAGGCCGGGCTGAACGCCGCCGAGCGGCGCCGCAACCTGCACGGCGCGCTCACCGTGCTGCCGCGCGCCCGGGCGGGGCGGGCGGGCCTGGCGGGCCGTCACCCGGTGTTGGTGGACGACCTGGTGACCACCGGGGCCAGCCTCGCCGAGGCGGCCCGGGCGCTGGCCGACGCCGGGCTGCCGGCCCGGGCGGGCGCCACGGTCGCGGCGACGGCGCGCCCGGCCGGCTGAACCGGGCGGCCAACCGGCCCGGCCCCCGGGACGACCCGACGACCCGACGACCGGACGACCCGACGACCGGACGACCCGACGACCGGACGACCCGACGACCGGACGACCCGACGACCCCTCAGCCCGGGTAGAAGAACGAGCGGGGCTTGTCGATCAACTGGGCTTCCCGCCACTGGTTGCTGAGCAGCCGGTAGACCTTGGCGTCCGCCACCGCGAGCACCGGCGGCGCCTGGGTCAGCACGTCCCCGCGGGACTCCGAGGCCGAGACGGTCCGCATGCTCTCGCCGATCCCCAGCTGGGTGTCCGAACTCTGCGAGCCGTCGGTGCTGATGTAGTGCAGCTGCTGGGTCCGGTCGGCCTCCTTGCCGAGCACCAGCAACTGGTCGGTCTCCGCCCAGGACACCGAGGCGACGTCGGTGAGGGTGGGGGCCGCCCGGCGCAGCCCGGTGATCTTCGCGGTCGGCGCCTCCTTGGTGCCGCCGTGCACCACCAGGCCGAACATCAGCGAACTGGTGGCCACGCCCGGGGTCTTGACCACCAGGGCGATCCGGGCGCCGTCCGAGGCGATCTTGAGCGATTCCACGGTCTGCCCGGTCAGCCCCTCGACCGGCACGGCGTACGACTTGTTGCCGCGCACCATCACCACCCGCGGGTTCTGCTTGTTGCGGTCCACCACCCAGAGGTCGCCCCGCCCGTCCCAGCTGGGCGAGCCGAAGCCGTCCTCCTTGTCGCCGCCCTTGGCCGGCGAGCTGAGCACCGGCTCGCCGAGGGCGGCGCCGTCCGCCAGCGGCACCGAGTAGACCTGGTGGCCGTCCCCGCTGACCGCGGCGGCCGTGAGGCCGTCCCGGCTGACGGCGACGGTGCCGAGCGGCGGCGTGCCGTTCGGCTGCGGCTTGCCCAGGGCGCCGCGGACCGGGTCGCCGGTGCGGCCCTCGTCGGTCAGCATCATCAGCACGCCGTTGTCGGTGCGCTGGTAGTACTGCTGGGTGGAGGCGCGCCCGGCCAGCGCGCCGGGGCCGGTGGACGGCTGGTCGCTGCGGCTGGCCGTGCAGGAGCCGTGGCGCCCCTTCAGCTCCAGCCGTTCGACCTGGCCCTTGCCCTGGTCGGCGAGGGTGTAGAAGAGCTGGGTCGCCATCCGGCGGCAGGCCATCGGCTCGCCGACGTCCGCGCTGCCGAGCTGCACGTGGGCGACCCGGCTGTCGTCGATGGTCACCGACTCGACCGTGGCACCGGTCGGGAACGCCGTCCCGACCACCGGAGCGAGCCAGCTGGAGGGGCCCTTGACGAGCGCCCGGGCGGCCGAGATGAGCGGGTTTATCCGGCGCCGCAGGTAGATCGGGTCGGCGATCAGCACCTCCTGGCCGGTGTTCCCGGAGACCACCGCCGACGGGTCCGGCGCGGCGTAGAAGAACCGTTCGACCTGCCGGAAGCTGTTCCGGAAGTTGGTCTCGTTCATGATCACGCCGGGCGGGAGCTTGTCGATCCGCCACTCGCCGTTCTCCCGGACGAAGGTGAAGTCCGAGGAGACGTTGTTGTTCTGCCCGGCGACCAGCAGGTACGAGTGCTTGTCGTCGACGGTGGCGACCAGCTGCCCGCTCACCGCCGCCGAGACCTGGGTGTCCGCGGCGGTGATGTCCTGGCCGGCCGGGATCGTGGTCGCGGTGAGCACCTGGATCCCGGCGTCCGGGTTCCAGGTCGCGGCGGCACTCTCGGTGAGGTACTTGCGCGCCGTCTCGTAGCCCTCGTCGGCGGTCACCGCGTCCAGGAACCCGGTCAGCAGCTCGGTCGGCTTGGCGCCCCGGCCGGGCGCCACCGGGAAGACCCGGGCCTGGAGGTTCTTGTCGGCCGGGCCCTGGGACAGCTCCACCTTGGTGATGCCGCCGGAGTCGGGCATGGCCGCGCAGCCGCTCGCCACCAGGGTGCCGAGCAGCGCGCCGACCGCCGCGAGGAGCCGCGGCTCAGTCCTGTTGCTCGTCCTTCGCACGCTGCGACCCCTCCGCGTCCGTCGTCCCACCCATCGCGTCCGGCTCCGCCGTCCGCTGTGCCACCGACGGCCGTCCCGGCGTCGGGTCCACCATGACCTGGGCGCCGGTGGCCCCGTAGCCGCCCGCCGTCCACACGTCCGAAGGGTCCGCCCGCGGCCCCTCCGGCAGTCGGCGCCGGCTCAGCCCGGGGCCGATGTTCAGCACTCCGCCGAGCCCGCTGCCGAGGCTGTTGCCCGTGCCCTCCGGCGTCTCCGCGTGGTCGTCGACGACGGCGGCGGTCGCCGTCGAGCCGGCCGGACTGATCGCCCGCCGGTACGGCGTGCCCTGGGCCCCCAGGCCCCGGTTGTTGCGGGAGTCCTCCGGCTCCAGCCGGAACGGCGCCCGGGCGATCTCCCCGCCCCGGGTCCGCGGCAGGGTGAGCCGGAAGTGCGAGCCGCCGCCGGGCTCGCCCCAGGCCTGGAGCCATCCGCCGTGCAGGTGGGCGTCCTCGACCGCGATGGACAGGCCGAGGCCGGTGCCGCCGGTGGTCCGCACCCGGGACGGGTCGGCCCGCCAGAAGCGGTGGAACACCCGGGACGCCTCGCCCGGCTTGAGGCCGATGCCGTAGTCGCGCACGCCGACGGCGACCGCGCCGTCCGCGGAGCCCAGCCGGACCACCACGTCACGGCCCTCGCCGTGCTCCAGCGCGTTGACCACCAGGTTGCGCAGGATGCGCTCGATCCGGCGGGAATCCACCTCCGCCAGCACCGGCTCGCCGTCGCCGCGGATCACCACGGCGCTGCCCTTGGCCTCGGCGAGCGGTTCGGCGGCCTCCACCACCCGGCCGACGATCTCGCGCAGGTCGACCGGTTCGGCGTCCAGGATCGCGGCGCCGGCGTCGAAGCGACTGATCTCCAGCAGGTCGGCGAGCAGCGACTCGAAGCGGTCCAGCTGGCCCTGGAGCAGTTCGGCCGAGCGGGCCGCCATCGGGTCCAGGTCCTCGCGGCTGTCGTAGATGAGGTCGGCGGCCATCCGGACCGTGGTCAGCGGGGTGCGCAGCTCGTGCGAGACGTCCGAGACGAACCGCCGCTGCACCCGGGACAGCTCCTCCAGCTGCCGGATCTGCGCCTGGAGGGCGTTGGCCATCCGGTTGAAGGACTCCCCGAGGCGGGCGATGTCGTCCGTCCCGGTGATCTTCATCCGTTCTTCCAGGTGCCCGTCGGCGAGGCGCTCGGAGATCCCGGCGGCCATCCGGACCGGGGTGACCACCTGGCGCACCACGACCCAGGCGATGCCGCCCATCAGGATCACCACGAACACGCCGGCGGTCGCCAGGGTGCCGGTGACCAGGTTGAGGGTGTCGGTCTCCTGGCCGAAGGAGAACACGTAGAACAGCTGGTACGGCGTCCCGGCCGGGCCCGCGAACTGCATGCCGAGGGCCAGCCCGGGCTCGGACTTGACGCTGCTGTCGGGCGAGCGGTGGATCCGGGTCGGCTGCTCGAACATCTGGCCGGGCTCGGCGAGCAGCTTGGCCCGCAGGGTGTCCGGGATGCTGATCGGCTGGATGTCGCCGGAGTAGCGCGGTGCGAAACCGGCCGTGTCCGGGGCGACGGCGCCGGTGCCGGGGGCCATCGCGATCACCGAGTAGACCGTCTGCCCGCTCCCGGCCAGGTCGTTGACCTGCCGCAGCAGCCAGGTGCCGGTCTCGTCGACGGTCGGGTCGCCGGCGCCCCGCAGCCTCTGGTCCCGGGCCTCGTCGATCTTCTTCTGCTCGACCTGGAAACCGATCCGCGCCTGCGCGCGGGCGGCGTCCATCTTGCTGCCGAGCAGTCCGGTGCGCACCTGCGCCACCACGACCACGCCCAGCACCAGGACGACCGCGATGGACGCCAGCAGGGAGACCGCGACCACGCGCAGCTGGATCGACCGGCGGTAGAGCGCGGTCACCCGGTGCGCGGGGCGGCGCAGCTGACGCCGCACCAGTCCGACCGCGCGGGAAGGGCCGCGGCGGCGGGTGGTCGAGCTCAGCACGTCGCCGCGCACGGCGCCCGCCCCGTCGGTCGCGGAACCCGACGGGGTGTCGTCTGACCGCTCCGTCACGTCAGCTGGGTCCGGCCTTGTAGCCGACGCCGCGGACGGTCACCACGATCTCGGGGCGCTCTGGGTCCTTCTCGATCTTGGAACGCAGGCGCTGCACATGAACGTTGACCAGACGGGTGTCCGCCGCGTGGCGGTAGCCCCAGACCTGCTCCAGCAGCACCTCGCGGGTGAACACCTGCCAGGGCTTGCGGGCCAGCGCGACCAGCAGGTCGAACTCCAGCGGGGTCAGCGGGATGCCCCGGCCGTCCCGCTTCACCGAGTGGCCGGCCACGTCGATCACCAGGTCGCCGATGGTCAGCTGCTCGGGGGTGGGCTCCTCGGCACGGCGCAGCCGGGCACGCACCCGGGCCACCAGTTCCTTGGGCTTGAACGGCTTGGTGACGTAGTCGTCGGCACCCGACTCCAGGCCCACGACCACGTCGACCGTGTCGGTCTTCGCGGTCAGCATCACGATCGGGATGCCGGACTCCGCCCGGATCTGCCGACACACGTCGATGCCGTCCCGACCGGGCAGCATCAGGTCGAGCAGGACCAGGTCGGGCTTGGTCTCCCGGAACGCGGCTAGCGCCCTGTCCCCATCCGCGACGAAAAACGGCTCAAAACCCTCACCACGCAGCACGATACCGAGCATCTCGGCCAGTGCGGAGTCGTCATCAACGACGAGGACGCGTCCCTTCATGCGTCCATCTTCTCATTACCGGATTGTGACCTGCCGCACAGCAGTGCCAATGCTCCAGAACGGCCAACTCGCTCACTGGTGCATTCCGGCCATACCGGGCGAATGGACCCCGCCGGAGTGCCCGGGGACCCCTCGCGGAGCACCGCCCGCCCTACCGCGGACGACCGTTGCCGATCAGCAACCGGATCGCCGTGGGGCCGGTTTCCGGCCCCATGGCACGATGGGCGCTGCGCGCGGGCGGAAGATCCGCCCGCGGTCGCGCCCGTGACGCCCTCCGAGGAGCAGTGATGACCGACACCCCGGGCTGGGCCTCGCCCAGCTCGTCCGAGCCGCCCCGCGACGACGCCCGGCCGCCGGCCGCCGCGCCCGCCGCCGCGCCCGGACCGTCGGCACCACCGCAGTCCGCCCCCGGCCGGACCGGACCGGCCGACGCCCCCCAGTGGGGACAGCAATGGGGACAGCAGTGGGGGCAGCAACCGCCCGGCGGCCACCACCCGTACGGCTGGGGCGCCCCGGCGAGCCCCAAGCCCGGCGTCATCCCGCTGCGCCCGCTGAGCTTCGGCGAGCTGCTGGACGGCGGCGTCACCACCGTGCGCCGGCACTGGCGCACCGTGCTCGCGCTGTCACTCGGCATCGCCGTGCTCGCCCAGGCCGGCAGCGTCCTGGTCGACCTGCTGGTCAAGGGCAAGACCGGCGAGGCCACCCCGACCCTGCGGCTGCTGGCCGACATGCCGCTGCAACTGCTGCTCGGCGTGATCACCACCGCCCTGCTCACCGTCGTGGTCAGCCGCGCCGTCCTCGGCCGGTCCACGACCGCCAAGGAGGTCTGGAACGACGCCCGGCCCCGGATGGTCCAGCTGCTCGGGCTGACCGTGCTCACCGCCCTGATCGGCCCCGGCGTGGCACTGCTCGGCTTCGCCCCGCTGCTCGGCTACTCCGCCGGCGGCTCGGGCTCCCCCGCGATCGCCGGCCTGCTGGCCCTGGTCGGCCTGCTGACCGTGCCGGTCGCCCTCTGGCTCTACATGCGCTTCAGCCTCGCCGCCCCCGCCCTGATGCTGGAGAAGCAGGGCGTGCTGACCGCGCTGTCGCGCTCGCGGCGCCTGGTCCGCGGCGCCTGGTGGCGGGTCTTCGGCATCACCCTGCTGAGCCACGTGCTGGCGCTCGTCGCCACCGTGGTCATCGCGGTCCCGTTCCAGATCCTCGGCATGGCCCTCGGCTTCGAGAGCTTCGACTCCCAGGGTCTGCCGGACACCCTCGACCAGAGCACCGCCATGGTGATCCTCATGTCGGTCGCCGGGATCATCGCCGGCACCTTCACCACCCCGTTCACCGCCGCCGTCGGCGTGCTGGTCTACATCGACCAGCGGATCCGCCGCGAGGCCCTGGACATCGAGCTCGCCCGCGCGGCCGGACTGCCCGAGCACCACGGCACCGGCTGGGGCGGCCCGGGCGATCCGACCACGACGAGGCGCTGAGCCGGATGCCTACCTGGGGGGACAGGCTCCTCGTCGCGGGCGGCGCCCCGGTCACCGTCCCGCGTGACCCGGCGCGCGACGCCGCCCGTGACGAACTCCTCGACGCGGAGTACCACAAGCACGACCCGTCCGTCCTGAAACGGATCACGGACTGGATCTACGACCACGTCGCCGGCGCGCTCGACAGCATCTCCGGCGAGGGCACCGACGGCACCACCGGGCTGATCCTCTTCCTGATCGTCGCGGTGCTGATCGGCGCCGCCCTCTGGTGGCGGCTCGGCGCACCCCGCCGTGCGGCCCGCACCGTCCAGGACGTGTACGGCGACGGCGGACCGCGCAGCGCCGACCAGTACCGGGCGGACGCCGCCGGACACGCCGCCGCCGGACGCTGGTCCGAAGCCGTCCGCGAGCAGATGCGCGCCCTGGTCCGGAGCCTGGAGGAGCGCACCCTGCTCGACACCCGCCCCGGCCGCACCGCCGACGAGGCCGCCGCCGAGGCCGGACGGGCCCTGCCCGAGCACGCCGCCGCACTGGCCGCGGCCGCCCGGACCTTCGACGACATCGCGTACGGCGAGCGCACCGCCGACCAGGCCGCGTACCGGCTGCTGCACGACCTCGACCGGACGCTGGAGCGCACCCGCCCCGTCCTCGCCCCCGCCCCGGCCCCGGCGCCGACCCCAGGAGGAGCGGCATGACCGCCCCCGCCCCCGCCGCCACCCCGACCAGCCTCGCCCCCACCGCCGGGGGCCTGTGGCGCCGGGCCCGCTGGTACCTGGCCGTCCTCGCCGCCCTGCTGATCGGCGCCACCGCCGTGTCCGCCCTCGGCCAGGACCGCCGCTACCCGCCGCTGGACCCCCGCTCCTACGACCGCGACGGCGCCCACGCCGTCGTCGCCCTGCTCGAACGCCAGGGCCTCAAGGCCGAGTTCACCTCCGACCCGACCGTCACCCCGGCCGGCCCGGACACCCTCGTCCTGCCCGAACCCGATCTGCTCAGCCCCGCCCAGCTGCGCACCGTCGCCGCCGCCCGGCACCGGCGGCTGGTGCTGGTCGCCCCCGGCCCGGCCGCGCTCACCGCGCTCGCGCCCGGCATCCGGCCGTCCGACGACGCCGGCGGGCTGCCGTACGCCTCCGTCCGCTCCACCCCCGCGGAATGCACACTTCCCGAGGCCGTCCGGGCGGGCAGCGCCCAGCAGGGCGGCATGCTCTACACCAGCGGAAGCCGCGGCGAGGGCTGCTACCCGCGCGGCCACGGCTACCCGCTGGTCGGCATCCCGGTCGGCGACGGCGGCCACGATGTCATCGTGCTCGGCAGCGGTGCCTTCCTCAGCAACGGCGAGCTGGCCGGGGACGGCGACGCCGCCCTCGCCCTCGGTCTGCTCGGCTCGCAGCCCCGCCTCACCTGGCACCTGCCCGACTACTCCGTCCCGCTCCCCGAAGGCACCCGCACCAAGACCTTCGGCGACTACCTCCCGAGCGGCTGGCACTGGGCCGGCTACCAGCTCGCCGTCGCCGCCGTGCTCGCCGCCCTGTGGCGCGGACGCCGGCTCGGCCCGGTGATCAGCGAGAACCTGCCCGTGGTGGTCCGCGCCGCCGAGACCACCGAGGGCCGCGCCCGGCTGTACCGCAGGGCCAGGGCCCGCGGCCGCGCCGCCGAGGCCCTGCGCACCGCCGCCGCCCACCGCCTCGCCCCGGCCCTGGGCATCCCGCTCCGGGCCGGCGCACCCGACCCCGACGCGCTCTGCGCCGCCGTGGCCGACCGGTCGCCCGAACGGCCCGCCGGGGACGTCCGGGCCCTGCTGTACGGCCCGCCCCCGACCGACGACGCCGCACTGCTGCGGCTCGCCGACGACCTCGACGCCCTCGAAAGGCAGGTACGGAACCCGTGACCGACCAGGCAACCGCCCAGCTCCGCTCCGTCCCCGGCACGGCACCCGCCACCCCCGCCACCGACCCGCGCGCCGCGCTGACCGCCCTGCGCGCCGAGATCGGCAAGGCCGTGGTCGGCCAGGACGCCGCCGTCACCGGCCTGGTCGTGGCGCTGCTCTGCGGCGGGCACGTCCTGCTGGAAGGCGTCCCCGGCGTCGCCAAGACCCTGCTGGTGCGCACCCTGTCCACCGCGCTCAGCCTGGAGACCAAGCGCATCCAGTTCACCCCCGACCTGATGCCCGGCGACGTCACCGGCTCGCTCGTCTACGACGCCCGCACCGCCGAGTTCTCCTTCCAGCCCGGCCCGGTCTTCACCAACCTGCTGCTCGCCGACGAGATCAACCGCACCCCGCCCAAGACCCAGGCCGCCCTGCTGGAGGCCATGGAGGAGGGCCAGGTCACGGTGGACGGCGAACCGCGCCCGCTGCCCGTCCCGTTCCTGGTCGCCGCGACCCAGAACCCGGTCGAGTACGAGGGCACCTACCCGCTGCCCGAGGCCCAGCTGGACCGCTTCCTGCTCAAGCTGGTCCTGCCGCTGCCCGACCGCGACCAGGAGTTCCAGGTGCTCTCCCGGCACGCCGCCGGCTTCGACCCGCGCGACCTCCGCGCGGCCGGCGTCCGCCCGGTCGCCGGGCCCGGGCACCTGGCCGCCGCCCGCGAGCAGATCGCCGGGCTGACCGTCTCCCCCGAGGTCCTCGCCTACATCGTCGACCTCTGCCGGGCCACCCGGAACTCCCCGTCGCTGTCCATCGGCGTCTCCCCGCGCGGTGCCACCGCCCTGCTCGCCGCCTCCCGCGCCTGGGCCTGGCTGGCCGGCCGCGACTACGTCACCCCGGACGACGTCAAGGCACTCGCCCTGCCCACCCTGCGGCACCGGGTCGCGCTGCGCGCCGAGGCCGAGATGGAGGGCGTCACCGCCGACTCCGTCATCCAGGCCGTCCTCGCCCAGACGCCCGCACCCCGCTGATCCCACCGCACCCGTTCCGTTCCCGAAGGAGCGCAACCGCATGGCCCTCACCGGGCGAACCGCCCTGCTCGCCGCGCTCGGCGCGCTCGTCGTGGGCCTGCTGCTGCCGTCCCGCACCGGGATCGGCCTGGTCACCGGTGCGGTACTGGTCGCCGTCGCGGTCGACCTGGTGCTCGCCGCCCCCGTCCGCCGCCTGCGGATCGAACGGGGCGGCGACACCACCGTCCGGCTCGGCGAGAGCGCCACGGTCGAACTGACCGTCACCAACCCGTCCGGCCGGCCGCTGCGTGGCCTGGTCCGGGACGCCTGGGCCCCCTCCGCCTGGCTTCCCGGCGCCGCCGAGGCCGCCTCCCGGCACACCCTGGCCCTGCCCGGCGGCGAACGGCGCCGGATCACCACCGTGCTCACCCCCACCCGCCGCGGCGACCACCACGCCCACCGGGTGACGGTCCGCTCGCTCGGCCCGCTCGGTCTGGCCGGCCGTCAGGGCTCGCACCTCGTCCCCTGGACGGTCCGCGCGCTGCCCCCGTTCACCAGCCGCAAGCACCTGCCCTCCCGGCTCGCCCGGCTGCGCGAACTCGACGGCCGCACCTCGGTACTGACCCGCGGCCAGGGAACCGAGTTCGACTCCCTGCGCGAGTACCTGCCCGGCGACGACGTCCGCTCCATCGACTGGCGGGCCAGCGCCCGCCGCAGCACCGTCGCCGTCCGCACCTGGCGCCCCGAACGCGACCGGCACATCCTCGTCGTCCTCGACACCGGCCGCACCTCGGCCGGCCGGGTCGGCGACGCCCCCCGGCTGGACGCCGCCCTGGACGCCGCGCTGCTGCTCACCGCCCTCGCCACCCGGGCCGGCGACCGGGTCGACCTGCTCGCCCACGACACCCGCAAGCGCGTCGCGGTGGCCGGCAGCTCCGCCCACGAGGTCCTGCCCGCCTTCACCAACGCGATGGCCGGCCTGGAACCCGCGCTGCACGAGACCGACATGCGCTCGCTGGTCTCCACGGCGCTCAGGATGGCACCGCACCGCTCGCTGATCGTGCTGCTCACCGGACTGGACGCGGCGCCCGCCGAGGACGGCCTGCGCCCACTGCTGCCCTTGCTCACCAAGCGCCACGAGGTCGTCCTCGCCTCCGTCGCCGACCCGCGGCTGGACGAGCTCGCCGCCGGACGGGGCACCCTGGAGGCCGTCTACGGAGCGGCCGCCGCCGAGCAGACCCGCGCCGACCGCCGCGCCACCGCCGAGCGCCTCACCCGCCACGGCGCCACCGTCCTGGACGCCCCGCCGGCCCGGATCGCACCGGCCCTCGCCGACACCTACCTGGCGCTGAAGGCGGCCGGCCGACTCTGAGCCGCCCTCCCCTCAGCAGTTCCGACGACCCATCATCTCCGCGTTGAGCCTGGCCGCCTGACGGATCAGATGGTCGCGCTCGGCGAGGTTGGGAGCCTTGAGCGCCGCCTCCGCGTACAGCCGGGCCGCCGTGGCCGCGTCCCCCGCACGCTCGTGGAGGTACGCCGCCGCCGCGGTGTGGCGGGGCAGCGCGTCGTCCAGCTCCGCGAGTGCCGCCAGCCCGGCGCGCGGACCGTCGGCCTCGCCGACCGCCACCGCGCGGTTGAGCCGCACGACGGGGCTCCCGGTCAGGCGGACGAGCTCGTCGTACCACTCGACGATCTGCACCCAGTCCGTCTCCTCGGCGGTGGGCGCGTCGGCGTGCAGCGCCGCGACGGCGGCCTGGGCCTGGAACTCACCCAGACGGTCCCGCGCCAGGGCCGCCTGGAGAACGGCCACGCCCTCTGCGATCAGCCCCGTGTCCCACCGCCCGCGGTCCTGCTCCGCGAGCGGCACCAGGCTCCCGTCGGGCCCGGTCCGGCCCGCCCGGCGGGCGTGGTGCAGCAGCATCAGGGCCAGCAGCCCCGCCACCTCGGGGTGGTCGATCACCGCCGCGAGCTGCCGGGTGAGCCGGATCGCCTCGGCCGCGAGGTCGACGTCGCCGGAGTAGCCCTCGTTGAAGACCAGGTAGAGCACCCGGAGCACGGTGGCGACGTCCCCGGGCTGATCGAACCTGACGGCCGAGACGGTGCGCTTGGCCCGGCTGATCCGCTGCGCCATCGTCGCCTCGGGCACCAGGTAGGCACGGGCGATCTGCCGGGTGGTCAGCCCGCCCACGGCCCGTAGCGTCAGGGCGACCGCCGAGGAAGGCGTCAACGAGGGGTGGGCGCACAGGAAGTAGAGCCGGAGCGTGTCGTCCACGGCGGCCGCGGGGCCCGGCCCGGGTTCCCGGTCGACCAGGTCCTCCCGTCGCCGACGGGCGGCGTCCGACCTGGTCGCGTCCAGGAACTTCCGCCAGGCCACGGTGACCAGCCAGCCCTTGGGATCGCGCGGCTGCTCCGCAGGCCACAGCCGGACCGCCTCGACCAGCGCCTCCTGGACGGCGTCCTCGGCCGCCGCGAACTCCGCTCCGCGGCGGACGAGGACGCCGAGGACGCTCGGCGTGAGGCTCCTCAGCAGGGCCTCGTCCATGGGAGCGGTCACTCCGTGCAGTTCGGCGGCATGGCCAGGAACGGCCGCAGCTCCAGCCACTCGTGGATGGGCTTCCCGCCGGCTCCGGGGGCGGCGGACAGCTCCGCGGCCAGTTCGAGGGCCCGCTCGTAGCTGTCGACGTCGATCACCATCCAGCCGGCGATCAGGTCCTTGGTCTCCGCGAACGGTCCGTCCGTGACCGGCGGCCGCCCCTCGCCGTCGTACCGGACCCAGGTCCCCTCGGGCGCGAGGGCCTGGGCATCGACGAACTCACCGGTCGTCTCCAGCCGGGCGGCGAAGTCCCGCATGTACGTGATGTGCGCCGAGACCTCCTCGGGCGTCCACTGGTCCATGGGCGTGCAGCCGGCCGCGGCCGGGGCGCCTCGGTAGTGCTTCAGCAGCAGGTACTTGGCCATCGTCGTCTCCTCCGAAGCTGGTGCGACCCATTGTGGCCGCGCTCACCCCTGGGACGGCGCCGGGCACGGGTTCTCGACACCGCCGGCCAAGATTTTTTGGAGCGAGATGGTCCGGAAACGCGAAGAACCCCCATCCGGAAACCGGATGGGGGTTCATTCACAATAATTGTTCGGCGGCGTCCTACTCTCCCACAGGGTCCCCCCTGCAGTACCATCGGCGCTGTGAGGCTTAGCTTCCGGGTTCGGAATGTAACCG
>NZ_JBHTWX010000119.1:0-28662 GCF_042792155.1 Kitasatospora sp. NPDC056651
GCGGGGCCGGTGGGCCCGGCGCCGCTTCGCGCTGTCGGCCTGCTCGCGGATGCGCGCCCGGGCCCCGGCGCGGGGTGCTTCGCCGGGGCCCGGGGGTCCTGCGGTGCGGCGGCGGCCTGGTCAGCAGCCGAAGTCGACCTTGCGGAAGGTCACGTAGTGGTCGGCGGTGTAGTAGTCCTCGTGGTACTGCTTGCCGGTGATGACGCGGCGGGTGCCGCGGGTCGGCGAGCCCGGGGTGACCACGGTGTACTCGTGGTAGTAGCCGGTCGACTGCGAGGGCAGCACGCCCTCCCGGTTCTGGAAGACGACACCGTCCTGGCTGTACGGGAAGGGACCGCCGGAGGCGATCAGGTCGAGGGTGGTGTGGGCCTGGGCAGGCAGGGCGGACAGGCACACCGAGCCACTCACCGCGGCGTGCGCCTCGGTGGCGACGGCGATCGGCACGAGGGTGACCAGGGCAACGGCGGCGGTGGCGGCGACACGGGTCTTCCACGCGCGTAGAGTTCGGTTCATGACAACCAGGATGACGACCGGGCGGAGCCATCGGAAGCCCCGTTCCGACTCTTCACCTCCGGTCAACTCGACGTACCCTCGGGTGCCTTGACCTGGTCAGCCACCGGGCCGATCCGGCGGACTCAGCCGCGCGGCAGCACCAGCGACTGCACCGAGGACAGCTTGCGCCAGTCGCTGGAGACGACGCTCGCGTGCGCCTTCGCCAACTGCTCGGTGCGGGCCCGCGCCTGGTCGGCCGTCGGGTCGGTGTTGCTGATCGCCGGGGCGACCAGGTGGGCGTCCGTCATCACCAACAGGTAGTGGGCGTTGTCGTACCACCCGGTGTCGATGGTGTTGACGTAGGTGGAGGCGTCGCCGTCGAAGACCACGAACCAGGGGCGGATCGAGGCGTCCGGGCCGGTGTACTGGGCGCGCGGGTCACCGGTGGCGGCGCCGAGCACGGACGGGAACACCTCGGCCTGGCCGATCCGGCCGGCCGCCGCCAGGTCGCGCAGGTGCCGGCCCTGCTCGACGTCGGTGTGCAGGGTGTCGAAGGGGTTGCCCAGCTCGACCGTGCCCGGGATCGCGTACAGCAGCACCTTCCCGGCCAGCGCCGAGCGGCTCGGCCAGTTGCCCGCCCGCACCGCCTCGTCGAGGCTCGGGTACGCTCCGCCGCCGGGCTTGGCCAGCAGGTCGGCCGGGCGCAGCACGGCGGAGCCCAGGTGCTGGGCGATCAGCGCGTCCAGCTGGTCCGGGCCCATCCCGAAGGTGGCCGAGTAACCCGGCTTGAGCTCCAGCTTGATCACCAGCGGTCCGGCGCCCGGGTGCGCGGCGAGCCAGACACGGACGTCGTCCAGGCAGCTCTCCAGGTTCTGGTCGGTGCTGCCGGTGTAGAGCTGCGCGGGGGTGCTCGCGGCGGTGCAGTTGTTGGAGTTGCCGAACGGGTTGGAGTGGCTGACCTGCCACTGCCTGGTCACGATGTTGGGCCAGAGGTCCAGTTCGATCATGCCGGTGCCGGTGTCCAGGCCCTGGGCGAGGTACTGGTAGGCGGCCGGGTCGTAGGTGTTGTGCAGGCCGACGGTGGTCGCGGAGCCGAAGGGCAGGTCCCCCGTGCCGCCGGGGGTGGCGTCCGCCGGGGCGGTCGCGATCAGCGCCGCGGCGGCGGCGATCACGCCGGCGGCGAGGAGTCCGGTCAGGGTGCGGCGTGCGTTCATCGGAAGCGGTCCCCCTGGTCGTGGCCGTCGGCCGCCCTGCTTCCGGGCGGCCTGACGAAGCATCGCCCACCCGGGCGTGCCCCGGATGAAGAAGGCACGACAATAGCGTGACGGCTGCACCGCTTCTCCCCCGCTCCCCTCCCCTTCCTCCACCCGATCCACATCCGCCCCGCCCGCCACGCCCACGGCGGTGACGGAGCGTCATGGCACCCGGGCGCCGGGTTAGCGTGGCCCGCGAGAACAGGGTGCGGCGGCCGGTCCCGCACCGAGGCGCCAGCAGTGGAGGAAGCCGATGTCCCTGGTCCGGGTCCACAACTTCTCGATCTCCCTGGACGGCTACGGCACGGGCGAGGGCCAGAGCCTCGACGCGCCGTTCGGCCACGCCGCGGACCGGCTGCACGGCTGGTTCTTCCGCACCCGGACGTTCCGGCGGATGGTCGGCGAGGAGGGCGGCGACACCGGCGTGGACGACGCGATGGCCCGCACCTGGGCCGACGGCATCGGCGCGGAGATCATGGGCCGCAACAAGTTCGGCCCGCAGCGCGGGCCGTGGCAGGACGAGGACTGGCGCGGCTGGTGGGGGGCGAACCCGCCGTTCCACACCCCGGTCGTGGTGCTCACCCACCACCCGCGCCCCGTGCTGGAGATGGACGGCGGGACGGTCTTCCACTTCCTCGAAGCCTCCCCCGAGGAGGCGCTGCGCCGGGCCCGGGAGGCCGCGGGCGGCCTGGACGTGCGGATCGGCGGCGGCCCGAGCACCGTCCGGGCCTTCCTGGCGGCCGATCTGGTCGACCACCTGCACGTGGTCGTGGTACCGGTGGTGCTCGGCCGGGGCGAGTCGCTCTGGGCCGGGCTCGAAGGGCTGGAGCAGCGCTTCCGCACCGAGGCGGTGTCCAGCCCGAGCGGCGTCACCCACCTCACCTTCACCCGGCGGTAGCGGACGCCCCCGGGCACGCACGACGGCGGCCTCCCCGCACCCCGCGGGGAGGCCGCCGTGCGCGGTGCTACCGGATCAGACCCGGTCGGCCGCGATCAGCACGTACTGGAAGGAGCCGTCCTTGTAGGACTCGATGAACGCCTCCTCGATGCCGGTGACCAGCGAGGTGGTGTTGCGCAGCTCCCAGTAGGGGAGGGTGTCCGGGGTCAGGTCGATGACGGCCTGCGGCACCAGGCGGTTGTCGGCCATCGCCCGCAGGTACTCGCGGCGCGAGTGGATGTTGCACTCGAAGTGGGCGTTGATCTGCGAGACCCACTTCGACGGCTGGCCGTAGCGCGGGTTCCAGCAGCCGGTGATGGTCACGTACCGGCCGCCGACGCTCAGCACCCGGGCGTGCTCGGCGAACAGGTCGTGCAGGTCGACGTACATGCTGGACTCGTTGTTCCAGGAGCCCGCGACCGAACCGGTCTCGACGGGCATGTCCAGCATGTTGGCGACCCGGGAGCGGACGAAGTCGCCGATGCCCAGCTCCCCGGCGCGCCTGTTGCCGAAGTCGGCCTGCTGGGTGGAGAGGGTCAGGCCCTCGACCCGGCAGCCGAAGCGCTGGTGGGCCATCACCATCGAGCCGCCACGGCCGCAGCCGGCGTCGACCAGGGTGTGGTCGGCACGGATGTCGCCGAGGTGGTCGAGCAGCACCTCGGCCTGGGCGGACTCCAGGCGGTGCAGCTCGGCGATGACCTTCTTCTCGCGCTCGCTGTCGGCCGGGTCCCCGATCGCGGCCTGGTCGATCTCGCCGATGCCGTAGTGGTGGTGGTAGAGGCCGTCGACGTCACCCAGGCGGAGGTTGACCGGGCGGGCCTCGTGGTCCCAGTAGCGTGCGATGTCGCCCTGGTACGGGGTGGCCGGGCCGGGAATGGCGTTGCCGGGGGTGGTGATGTCGTCGGTCACGGACATGGGTCAGCTCCTAGCGGATGGTCAAGGGAATGATCGGAATGGTCATCGGTGGCCGTGCGTCGCCGGCCGGAGGTGGCCCCACCGCGGGGGTGGCCCCACCGCGGGGTGGTGTCACCAGAAGTCGGGCAGGGTGTAGCGGTAGGTGTTGGTCTGGTGCCAGAAGTGGTTGCCGTCGAGCCACGCGGCCACACCGCGCAGGAACCGTACGAGGGTCGGCACGGGGCAGGACACGGCCAGCGCCGCCGCCTCGGCCTCGAAGGCGTGCATCAGGTCGTTGTGGACCTCGACCGCCTTCAGGTAGCCGTCCTTGCGGGAGACGCCCTCGCGCTCGGAGATCACCACCGGCAGGTTCAGGTGCAGTCCGGGGCTGTCCAGTTCCTTCATGTACGAGTAGAGGTCGTTGACGATGGTGGTCGCGTTGCCGGCCAGGGCGATCACCCGCTGCGTGGCGGGCAGCGCGTGCAGGTCGGCGGGCAGCTCGTAGCCGCCGACGGTGTCCGTGATCGTCGGGCAGGGGCGGAAGTTGTTGAACTGGCGCATGGCCAGGTACTCCCACACCTCCGGGACGTGGTCGGCCTCGTCCCAGGAGGCCTCGGCCAGGTAGCCCAGGTGCAGCCGCGCCATGTCGTGCCGGAAGCGGTCCGACTGGGAGGGCGTGGCGGCCCGGCCGAAGTACTCCATCGCCGAGCGGTAGGCGCGCCGGGGCGCGTCCGAGGACAGCGAGGCCTCCCAGGCCGGGTGGTACTCCGGGGTGGTGTGCAGCGGGTCGAGCGCTGTGTGGGCGAGCAGCAGGCGGCTGCCCAGGCCCACCGGCGAACCGCCGAGGTCCTCGCAGTAGCAGTCGTCCACCGCGTTCTCGGCCACCATCAGGCGGGCCGCGAGCATCAGGTGGTCGACGCTCGGCGCGTCCGGGTGGCAGGCCACCATGTAGCGCCCGGTGGAGAAGCCGTCGAAGTCCTTCTCCCACTCCGGCGGGTAGAGCTCGATCTCCTCCATCGCCCAGACCTTGAGCTTCGCGCTCAGCGCCTCCACCCGGACCGGGTCGGGCTCGGCGATCGGGTGGTGGTAGAGGCCGGGGATCGCGTCGCCGGGCTTGGGCTTGCCGCCGCCGGCCGCTTCGGCGGCCCGCGGCGCGACGGGAGCGGTCAGGGCGGGTGGGACGGGCAGGACGTGGCCGGACGGCACCGTGAACCCGGGGGTCGCGAGCACCGCCGGCTCCGGCGCCGCGGCCGCCGGTGCGGTGGCCTCGGGCACAGCGGTCTCCACAGCCGGGACCGCTGGTGCGGCGACCGCCGGTGCGGTGGCCTCGGGCGCCGCGGTCTCCGGCTCCGGGACCTGCGGCCGGAACTGCAGGCCGGAGGTGCCCAGTCCGGTGGGCCCGGCCAGGATCCGGTCGATCGTCGGGGAGCTCATGGGCCCACCGCCGGGGTGGGGGCGGGCCCGGATGGGGCGTCCGGTCTGGCACGCAGGGGCATGGAGCCTCCTCTGAGGGGATCACGTCATGACGGGTCGTCAGCCCGACTGCCAAGAACGGGACTCCGACCGCTCAGGCCCCGTCTCGCTCGGTCCCCTACCGTAGGCGCGAAGGCGCGTTCCGCATCGCACCGGACGATCTTCCTCACCCGATAGGGTGAACGTTCATGCGGGTGGCGTTTGGATGTGCCCCTGTCGTGCATCCGTCCGCCCAGCACCCGGGCGCCCCGTCGGCGAGCCCGCCCGCCCCGGCCCGCCGCCCCGCGCGTCAACCCGGTGAACACCCTCGTGTCCCGCCCGGGCCGGGCACGATGGACGGGTCGGTCCTCCCCGGCGGCACCGGCGCACGTCCGGGCGCGTAAGGGGGACCAGAATGGGCGGGGCGCCGTGAGGAAACGGGGCCAGGAAGGAAGAGCGCGCATGGAGAGCCAGACCCGCAGCCGCACCGCACTCGTCGAGGAGCTCATGGAGCGCTATCCCGACGTGCCCCGGGAGGCGGTGATCAAGGAGGACCTGCTGCGCGGCGGCATGGCCTTCGACGAGTCCGCGCTCAGCGGCAGCTCCGGTGCCGACGGGGGCGGCGAGGTCAAGCCGAAGTCGTACTTCATCTTCTCCTTCGACCACCGCACCCTGCCCGAGCTGGGCGCCGCCGCGCTCAACCGGCCGCCGGAGGAGATCGTGCTGACCGGCGGGCCGTACGGGCTGCGCCGCACGGTGGTGTCGGTGCGGGTGAACCCGGACTCGCCCTACCGGGTCGGCGCCGGGGAGGACGGCACGCTCGGCCTCTACCTGGACGGCGCGCGGATCGCCGACGTCGGCCTGCCGCCGATGCCGGACTACTACCGGCACACCCTGGCCAACGGGAAGTCGGTGATGGAGGTCGCCCCGACCATCCAGTGGGGCTACCTGATCTACCTCACGGTGTTCCGGGTCTGCCAGTACTTCGGCGCCAAGGAGGAGTGCCAGTACTGCGACATCAACCACAACTGGCGCCAGCACAAGGCCGCCGGCCGCCCGTACACCGGCGTCAAGCCGGTCGAGGAGGTGCTGGAGGCGCTGGCGCTGATCGACGAGCACGACACCGCCCGCGCCTCCCAGGCGTACACCCTCACCGGCGGCGCGATCACCTCGCACGTGGGCGGCCGGGACGAGGCCGACTTCTACGGGCGGTACGCCAAGGCCATCGAGGAGCGCTTCCCCGGCCGCTGGATCGGCAAGGTGGTCGCCCAGGCGCTGCCGCGCGAGGACGTCCAGCGCTTCCACGACTACGGCGTGCGGATCTACCACCCCAACTTCGAGGTGTGGGACAAGCGGCTGTTCGAGCTCTACTGCCCGGGCAAGGAGCGCTACGTCGGCCGGGACGAGTGGCACCGCCGGATCCTCGACTCCACCGAGGTGTTCGGGCCGGAGAACGTGATCCCCAACTTCGTCGCGGGCGTGGAGATGGCCGGGCCCTTCGGCTTCACCACGGTGGACGAGGCGATCGCCTCCACCGAGGAGGGCCTGCGCTTCTTCATGTCGCACGGCGTCGTCCCGCGCTTCACCACCTGGTGTCCCGAGCCCACCACCCCGCTCGGCAAGGCCAACCCGCAGGGCGCGCCGCTGGAGTACCACATCCGGCTGCTGCGGACCTACCGGGCGACCCTGGAGGAGTTCGGCCTCTCCTCCCCGCCCGGCTACGGCCCGGCCGGTCCGGGCAACGCCGTCTTCTCGGTGAGCTCCTTCATGGACTCGCTGCCCGGCTGAGGGCGCACCCGGCGGTGCGGGCCGCGACGCCCGCACCACCGGGCGCCGTCAGCTCCCGTTCACCGGGCGCCGTCAGCTCCCGCTCAGCGGGCGGACGGTGAGGATCTGCTCGGCCCGGCCGACCGGCCCGTGGACGTCGTGCAGCACCGTGCTGGTGACGCCGTGCCCGGCCGGGCCGAAGCTGACGCTGGTGTCCAGGCCGGTCCAGGGGCCCTCGGGGCGGCGGTGGAAGTGGATCGTCAGGTCGGTGTTGGGGAACATCCACTCGGTGGGGTCCTGCCGCACGGCGATGCCGTTGGCGGTGTCCACCAGCATGACGAAGGAGGCGTGCGGGCCGCTGGGCTCCCCCGAGACGAGCTCGGCCGGGCTGGAGATCCAGGCCGCGGCGCGGCCCGGGCCGCTCGACCGGCGGCGGACGTCGATCGAGGCGATGTAGCCGCCGCCCCACACCCCGCCCATCGTCCAGGGCTCGAACTCCTCGGGCGCGGGCAGCGCCTCGTCGTGGGTGCCGGCGACGGCGGTGGTGTCCAGCTCGGCGAGGAACCAGGCGCGGGCCCGCACCACGGCGCGCCCGCCGATCACCACGGTGGCCTCGACCAGCTCGATGGTGCGCCCGGGGCGGACGGTCTCCACCGTGATCTCGAACTCGTCGAGGGCGATCAGGCCGAGTATGTCGTAGCTGATCCGGGCCAGCGCCAGGCCGTCGGCGGGGCGGCCGGCCCGGTAGCGGTCGATGGCGTGCACGATCAGGCCGCCGAGCGGGCTGAAGTGCTGCTCGTCCGGGTGCCAGGCGCCCTGCGCCTGGACGGTCGGCTTGTAGCTGTGCTCGCCGGTGCGCTGGTAGTAGCTGTCGGGCGCGGCGGTGGGGGTGGTCACGTGCGCTTCTCCTCGGGCCGGATCGCTGGCAGCCGGGCGGGCGCCGTCGCGACAGGACGGCGCCGACCTCGGCGTTCAGGATCGTAAGGGGCCGAACGGCCCGCGAGGTGTCACGGGTGACGCATCCCACACCGCCGGAGGATCCGGAGCGTCAGTGCGCGGCCAGCGGGTAGTGGTCGGACAGGTCGGTGTAGGTGTAGCTCTTGCCCCAACTGCTCACCGTCCACGGCGCGCTGTGCACCCGCAGCACCTCGTTGGTGTACTGCTGCGGCCGGGCGTGGTCGGCCCGGTAGAGGACGTAGTCCAGGTCCTCCTTCGGCTCGCCCGGGTAGCGGTAGGCGGCGATCGAGTTGTCCGCGGTGTCGAAGGAGTACGGCCAGCCGGTGCGGGCGGAGGCCGGGGCGAGGTTGCCGTTGGCCAGCAGCGCCTGGTACTCGGAGCCGTGCGAGTCGATGTTGAGGTCGCCCGCGAGCAGGACCGGCTCGTCGGCCGGGATCCGCTTGGCGTCCAGGAAGCCCCGCATCGCGGTGAGCTGCTTGGCCCGGATGTCCGCCGCCTGGCCGCTCGCGCAGCCCGAGTCGGTGGACTGGAGGTGGGTGCCGACCACGTGGGTGCGGCGGCCGTCGACGTCCAGCACCGCGTAGACGAAGCCCTTGTTGGAGAACCAGTCCGAGCCGCACGCGTCCTTGTAGACGTACTGCTCCTTGCGCAGGATCGGCCACTTGCTGAGCAGGGTGACGCCGCCGTCCTCCGGGGTGGTGGAGCTGTAGCTGCCGGACGTGGCATCCCAGCCGCTGCTGGAGCGGCCGACCACCGGCGTGTGGTAGGGGTAGGCCGCCGAGGCCTTGGCGACCAGCGCGTCGGAGGCCGAGTTGTCGAAGGCCTCCTCCAGCACGACCACGTCGTGGCCCTGGAAGAAGCCGGCCGAGGCTATCGCCTGCGCCCGGTACTGCTGGCCCCAGTTGGGGTAGAGGTTGGTGCTCATCAGGAACGTGTTGTACGTCAGCACGTCCAGCGGGGGCGCGGTCGCCGGGGCGCCCCCGGCCGAGGCCGGGACGGCGCCGAGCACGGCGAGGACGGTGGCCGCGGCGCCGGCGGCGAGGGCGCGGCGAACGGACGACAGGGGCATGTGGGCTCCGGTGGGGCGTGTCGTGGACCCGTCGGGTCGAGGGATGTTGTGTATCCAACTTGGCCGGCGGCACGGTCGGCGGGACAATGGGCGAGCATTCGGTGAACTCGCCGGTAACAACCTAGCCGAGTACATGACGAACCGTCACCGACCCGGTCGCGGCGGGTAGTCGCCCTGGTCCGCGCCCGACGGTCCCCTCCCCGTCGCACGCCGAGGGGTTGCGGTCACACTGTCGCGGGCAGCACAGAACGACGGACGGGGGGAAGCGTGGCACGAGGGAAGAAGCCGAAGAGACCGCTCGCCGAAGGGGTGGTCCGGCCCCCGAAGCGGGTGCGCCGGCCTCCCTCCCGGGACCCGGATCCGCGGACGGTCCGCCGGACGGCGTGGCTGACCGGACTGGTCGCGCCGCTGCTGATGCTCGGGCTGGTGCTGCTCGCGAGCAACCCCGACTACCAGGCCCCCTGCATGATCGCCGCCGTCCTCGCGCTCGCGGCCGGCATCATCGGCATCGGGTTCGTCCGGGCCCGGGGCTGGGTGATCGCGTCGGCCGTCCTGGTCGGCGTGCTGCTGATGACCGTCCCGGCGGCCGCCCTCCGGGCGGAGCTGATCTCCCACCGCGGGGTGCGCACCGAGGTGGAGATCACCGCCGCCCACCGCGCCAAGTCCAGGAACGGTTCGGTGAACTGGAGTTGCGACATCCGCCGGGTCGACGGACGGCCACTGCCGCACGCCCGGTTCGCCGGCTCCGGCTGCTCCGGCCGGGACTCGGTCGGCCGCACCACCGACGTGCTGGTCGACCCGGCGGGCTGGGCACCGCCCGCCTCGCCGTACGAGGACCTCGCCTTCCTCCGCGCCGGCCTCCGGCTGTCCGGCGCGCTGCCCGTCCTGTGGGGCCTCATCGCCTACGCCGCGGCCCGGCGCACCCTCCGGGAGTCGGGCGCGCGGGACGGCCGGAAGCGCGGCGGGTAACACGACGGAGTCTCGACGCGGGTGCGCCACGGCGCCACACCACGTGCCCGTCCGGCAGAACTCCCTGGACAAGCACGAACCACCGGTGCGAAGGTCCGGGAATGACCGTTGACGAGCCGTTTGCCCTGCCCTTTACGCTGCCCGGCGGACTGCTGCTGCGCGAGTCCCGACCGACGGACCTGGAGCAGATCGGCGCACTGCTCGCCGAACGCGGCGTGCCGGACGACGCGCTCGACCACCGCCTGGTCGTCCAGGACCCGGACGTGGGCTGGCCGTCCTGCGCGGTGGTGGTCGACGGCGACCGGGTGGTCTCCACGGCCACCCTGCTGGACGAGGAACTGCGCGTCGGCGGCGTCCGGTTGCCCGCCGGGCAGATCGAACTCGTCGCCACCGACGAGGAGTACGAGGGCCGCGGCCTGGTCCGGGCGCTGATGCGCTGGGCGCACGCGCGCTCCGCCGCACGCGGACACGTCCTCCAGGTGATGATCGGAATCCCGTACTTCTACCGGCTGTTCGGCTACGAGTACGCGATCGACATCCCGGTCTCACGGCCGGTGCTCGACGTCCCACCCGGTGGGGACGCCTCCGCGCTGCGCACCGCCCGGGCGGCGGACCTGCCCTTCCTGGCCGCACTCCAGAAGCAGGCGCAGCGCGGCTTCGACCTCGCCATGGGCCACCCGTCCGCCCGCTGGCGCTGGCTGCTGGCGCACGACGCGACCACGCTGCGGGTCGTCGAACGCGACGGCGAGGTGGTGGCGGTGGGCCGCACCACGCCGGTGGACGACGGCGGGTTCCACCTCGCCGAGGCGGCCGCCGCCGACGAGCGGGCGGCCCGCGATCTGCTGAGCGGGGTGGCCGCGTCGGCGCCGCAGGCGCGGCTGCACGTGGTGCACCGGCCCGGCACCCTGCCGGCCACCGTCTGGCACGGATCACTGGACCACACGCCCCGCGCCGAGGCTGAGCAGTACTACGTCCGCATCCCCGATCCGGCCGTGCTGCTCGACCGGCTGCGCCCGCTGTTCCGGCAGCGCCTCACCGCCGCCGGCCTGGACCCCGCCGGGCGCGAACTGCCGCTCTCCACCTACCGCGCGCACTACCGGGTCCCGCTGGGCGAACCCGGGGAGGTCGTCACCGGCCGCACGATGCAGCGCCTGGGTTCGGCCGGCGGCGTGAGCGTGGCGCCTGACCGGCTGGCGGCGCTGCTCTTCGGCCCGTACGGGATCGAGGGACTCGCCCGGCTCCGGCCGGACGTCTACGCCCGTGGCGAGGAGGAGCTCCACCGGGCGCTGTTCCCGCCGCTGACGGCCGACCTGTTGACGTACTACCTGCCGTGACTCCGGCCGCGTGCGGCGTGGCTCCCCGGCCACCACCGCCGGTCCGCCCCGTGGGCGCCGGCGTCCTGCGGGGCTGTCGGGATCGGAATCGCGTGGTGCCCGAATCGTTAAAGCGCCGGCCAAAAATTCGTGCGACTCGTTGACGATAATGTGATCACATGTGCAGGCACTGTGGCGTTGGGCGTCACAGGGGGAGGGACCGGCCCGCTCCGCCGAACGGGCCCGACGAACAGGGGAGTCGCACCATCAACACCGGAATCCGCAAGGCCGCCCGTGGGGCCGTGCCCGTCGCCGTCACCGCGTCCGTGCTCGCCACCGGCCTGGCCGCCTGCGGCACCGTCGAGCAGCTGTCGGCCGCGCAGAAGGCCTCCAAGGCCTTCGACAAGATCGGTGACGGCAAGTCCGCCGGCTTCACCTTCTCCATCGACGCCACCCCCCAGCAGATCGTCGCCTTCGCCGACACCGGCGCACCCAGGAAGGGCAGCGGCCTGGTCGGCTCCGCCCGGCACGGCGGCGGCGAGATGGACGAGCAGACCGCCAAGTCGCTCTCCGGCCTCTCCGTGTCCGTCTCGGTCTCCGCCGACAAGCCGCTGAAGGAGATCGAGGCCTTCAAGAGCGCCGGCAAGGACGGCAAGGACGGCAAGAACAGCGACCTGACGCTCGACAAGTCGGTGCGCCTGTCCTACCTGGTCGCGGACCACAGCGGCACCGCGCTGCTGGAGTACCGCCAGGCCGACGCCCAGGGGTACCTGCACGTCGACGCCAAGGGCCTGCTCAAGCTGGTCGGCGAGGACCCGTCCACGGTGGACGACATGCGCGGGAGCATGACGGACGAGATGAAGCCGCTCGGGGACGTGCTGTCCGGCAGGTGGGTCTCCTTCGACCTCCAGGCGCTCGCGGACCAGGCGAAGGAGTCCGACGGCAGGAAGGGCGCCCCGAGCGCCGCACCCACCGTCGACCCGGAGTTCAGCGGCCAGATCCTCGACTCGATCAAGGACGTGCTCGGCCGCACCGTCACGTTCGAGGACAAGGGCAAGAAGGACGGCGCCGAGCACCTCCGGGTGAGCGCCCCGGCCCGCCAGCTGGTGGACGAGATGTACAAGGCCGTCAAGCCGCTGGCCGGCAAGTTCCCCAAGCAGCTCGGCGGGTTCCCGGACCAGGCCCCGAGCGACGTGCCCGACCGCAGGATCGGCGTTGACCTCTACCTGAAAAACGGCGCCTTCTCCTCCGCCACCTTCGACCTCGCCCAGCTCGCCGACAAGGTCGAGCCAGGCGTGGAGTTCCCGGTCAAGCTCGCCTTCAACCAGTCGGCCCCGAACGTCCAGGTGCCGGGTGACGCGCTCAAGCTGACCGGGGACCAGCTGCTGGGCGCGGTGCGCGGCCTGGCCGACGCGGGCACCGAGGACGGCGCCGACGCCGAGGACCTGGGCGGCTTCCTGAACGGCGCGCCGCTGACCGACGCCCAGCTCAAGGAGCTCGTCGCGCTCGGCCTCGACGAGGAGATGGCGCGCACCTACAACCACGCCGGCCTGGGCTTCGAGGACATCAAGCGCATCGCCCAGAAGTCCTCCCCCGCCCACGCGTGAGCGTGGCCCCCGCGTGGACGTGACCCCCGCCTGACCGCGACGACCGGCCGACCGCCCCCCCCCCGGCGGGCCGGGGGGCCGCCCGCCGCGCCGTTCTGCCCGGGGGCGGCGGGGGGGGGACGGCCCCCCCCGGGCCGCCGGGGCGAGCGGTCAGAGCGGCAGGCCCTGCCAGCTGCCGAAGGTGGTGGCCGTGGTGCCGGTGCGGAAGTAGACCCGGCCGTCGGTGCCGATGGCGAACACGTGGAGGACGCCGGCACCGTCGACGACCGCCGCCGGGTGGTCGAGGAAGGTGCCGCCGAGGTCCTGCCAGGGGCCGTAGCCGGCGTTCGGGGCGGTCTGGGCGGTGGTGCTGACGCCGCCCCGGCGGTTGCGTTCGAACAGGACGACCCGGCCGCCGAGGGTGACCGCGGCCGGTTCGCCCACTCCCCCGTGTCCGCCGAGCGGGGCCGGGGACTGGCTCCACGGTCCGCCGGGCCGGGTCTGGTGGCTGACCTGCATCGCGGCGGTGCCGACCTCGCGGTAGGCGAGTTCGATCCGGCCGTCCTGGTCGAGCGCGGCCCTGGGCGCGCTCGCGGGCCGGGCGCCGGGGATCGCGGCCGGGCCGCCGAAGGTGCCGTTCGGGGCGCCCTGCCGCCAGCCGAGGACTCCGGTGCGGGTGCTGGCGAACACCTCGATCGTCCCGACACCGTCGCGGACCGCGGTGACCGGGTCCTGGAGGTCGGTGCCGCCGAGGTCCGTCCAGGTCGGCGTCCACACCCCGCCCGGGCCGGTCTGCCGGATGGTGCTGAGGCCGCCGCCGCCGTTCTTGACGAAGAGCTCCAGGTGCCCGTCCTGGGCGGCGGCCACCGCGGGCACGCCGACCTGGCCCTCGTTGCCGAGTCCGGCGTTGGGGTTGCCGTGGTCGGCCCAGCCGCCCCGCCACCAGCCGTTGGGCGTGCCCTGCGGCAGCGAGACGATGTGGTGGTCGGTGAGGCGGCGGGCGAAGACCTCCAGCCGGCCGTCGGCGTTGGTGGCGACCGCGATGCCCGGCACCAGCCACCCGCCCGGGTCGGCCATCCGCACCGGCCCGCCCCAGCTGCCGTCCGCCTCGCGCCAGTACGTGTGGACGGCGCCGCCGCGGACGACGAAGACCTGCGGCCGGCCGTCCTGGTTCAGTCCGGCCCAGGAGGTGCCCCGGGACCAGCGGTAGTACATCCGGGAGAACCAGGCGGCGGAGTAGTTCCCCGCCGAGTGGTCGTGGCCGGCGTACTCGGCGAAGGCCACGCCCTTGACGCCCGCCGCCGACGGGTCGAGGTTCACCGGACTGTCGCCGATGTTGTAGTCCCGGTAGTTCACCTGGATCAGCGTGCCGCCGTACTGGCCGGCCGCCAGCCCGGCGAACCGCGCGGCGGCGACGTGGTCCGCGTGGTCGCCCGAGTAGCGGCTGTCCGGGAGGTCGTCCTGGGCCCGCAGGACGGTCGGCCGGTACGTCACCATCAGCTGCCGCAGCACCTCGACGACGTCCGCGGCCGTGTAGGTCGACGGCCCGGGCAGCGGGCTGCCGACCGGGACGACCGTGGTGTCGGTGCCGCCGGCCAGGACGCCGCCGAGCTTGGCGTCGTGGAGGTTGAGGAAGACCAGGTGCACCGGGCGGTCCTTGAGGACGTACCGTTCGACCTGCTTGCCCGCGACCGTCCACGCCTCGGCCGTCCAGTGCCCGACCTCGTCGGTGTCCGGGTCGGTGTCGCCGGCGCCGGCCATCCGGGAGTAGGCGTTGATCGCGCCCATCTGCCGGTTCCAGGTGCGCAGCGGCTCGCCGGCGGTGTCCCAGCAGACCGAGGCGCACGGGTCGCCGGTCCCGTTCCCCGCGGTGACGAACACCGTGACGGAGGGCGTGCCGTCGGCGATCGAGTTGGACAGGTCCGGGTTCATGAACAGGATGTCGTCGTCCTCGTGCGCGACGACCTGCATGACCAGCGGCCCGGCGCCCGGGGCCGTCCCCGGGCCCGCGGCCGTCCCCGGGGCCCGCTCCGGGGCGGCGGCCGCGCGGGTCTCGGTCCCCCTGGCCAGGACGGGCGCGGCGAGGGCGGTGAGCGCGACGGAGGCGAGGAGTCGCCGTCGTCCGATTGCCATGTGATTCCCCCGGGTTCCGGTTCGGCACGTGGTCATGCCAGGAGGAGGCCAGCCCACCACCGGGCGGGGGATTCCGCGGCTCACCCGCCGCTATTTCGCCACGGAACGAAGGCCGATTGACGTGAATTCAGGTGGTTTCACCACTTCCCCACGCGCCGCCGGGGTTCACCGGCACCGACCCGCCCGCCACCCCGGCCCACCGGCACCGACCCGCCCGCCTCGGCACCGGGCTTTGCCCGGGGTGGCGGCGAGCAGGCAAGATAGCCGGGTGACCCTCCTTGATCTGATGCCGAAGCCCGCCACCCCCGACGCGCTGTACGAGACGTTCGCAGCCTGGGCGGAGGAGCGGGGGATCACGCTGTACCCGGCGCAGGAGGAGGCGCTGATCGAGCTGGTGTCGGGGAACAACGTGATCCTCGCGACGCCGACCGGCTCCGGCAAGAGCCTGGTGGCGGCGGGCGCGCACTTCGCCGCGCTGGCGGAGGGGCAGCGGACCTTCTACACCGCCCCGATCAAGGCGCTGGTGTCGGAGAAGTTCTTCGACCTGGTGAAGATGTTCGGCACCGAGCAGGTCGGCATGATGACCGGCGACGCGAGCGTGAACCCGACCGCGCCGATCATCTGCTGCACCGCCGAGGTGCTCGCCCAGATCGCGCTGCGCGACGGCACCCGGGCGGACATCGGCCAGGTGGTGATGGACGAGTTCCACTTCTACGCCGAGCCGGACCGCGGCTGGGCCTGGCAGATCCCGCTGCTGGAGCTGCCGCAGGCGCAGTTCCTGCTGATGTCGGCGACGCTCGGCGACGTCCGCCGCTTCGAGGAGGACCTGACCCGCCGCACCGGCCGTCCGACCACGGTGGTGCGCAACGCGACCCGTCCGGTGCCGCTGTTCTACGAGTACCGCCGCACCTCGCTGCACGACACCCTGGAGGAGCTGCTCCAGACCGGCCAGGCGCCGGTCTACGTCGTGCACTTCACGCAGAAGGAGGCGGTGGAGCGGGCCCAGTCGCTGATGAGCATCAACATGTGCTCGAAGGCGGAGAAGGAGGCCATCGCCGATCTGATCGGCAACTTCCGCTTCACCACCAAGTTCGGCCGCAACCTGTCCCGTTACGTGCGCCACGGCATCGGCGTGCACCACGCGGGCATGCTGCCGAAGTACCGCCGGCTGGTCGAACGCCTCGCCCAGGCGGGCCTGTTGAAGGTGATCTGCGGCACCGACACGCTCGGCGTCGGCGTCAACGTGCCGATCCGCACGGTGCTGTTCACGGCCCTGTCGAAGTACGACGGTCAGCGCGTGCGCATCCTGCGCGCCCGCGAGTTCCACCAGATCGCCGGCCGGGCCGGCCGGGCCGGCTTCGACACCGTCGGCCAGGTGGTGGCGCAGGCGCCGGAGCACGTGATCGAGAACGACAAGGCGATCGCCAAGGCCGGGGACGACCCGAAGAAGAAGCGCAAGGTGGTGCGCAAGAAGGCCCCGGAGGGCTTCGTCGGCTGGACGGAGGAGACCTTCGACAGGCTGATCGGCGCCGACCCGGAGCCGCTGGTCTCCCGGTTCAAGGTGAGCCACGCGATGCTGCTGTCGGTGATCGGCCGCCCGGGCAACGCCTTCGAGGCGATGCGCAAGCTGCTCACCGACAACCACGAGGAGCGGTCCGCCCAGCGCCGCCACATCCGCACCGCGATCGCCATCTACCGCTCGCTGCTGGAGGGCGGCGTGGTGGAGCGACTGCCCGAGCCGGACTCCGAGGGCCGGATCGTCCGCCTGACCCTGGACCTCCAGGAGAACTTCGCGCTCAACCAGCCGCTGTCCACCTTCGCGCTGGCCTCCTTCGAACTGCTCGACCCGACCTCCCCGTCCTACGCGATGGACGTCGTCTCGGTCGTCGAGGCGACCCTCGACGACCCGCGTCAGATCCTCGCCGCCCAGCAGAACAAGGCGCGCGGCGAGGCCGTCGGCGAGATGAAGCGGGACGGCATCGAGTACGAGGAGCGGATGGAGCGGCTCCAGGAGATCACCTACCCGAAGCCGCTGGAGGAGCTGCTCACCCACGCCTACGAGGTGTACCGCCGGGCGCACCCGTGGATCGGCGACCACCAGCTCCAGCCCAAGTCGGTGGTTCGCGACCTGTACGAGCGGGCGATGACCTTCACGGACTACGTCGGCTTCTACGAGCTGGCCCGCACCGAGGGCATCGTGCTGCGCTACCTCGCCGGCGCGTTCAAGGCGCTGGAGCAGACCGTCCCCGAGGACGTGAAGACCGACGACCTCAAGGACGTCATCGCCTGGCTCGGCGAGCTGGTCCGCCAGGTCGACTCCAGCCTGCTGGACGAGTGGGAGCAGCTGGCCAACCCGACCGAGGCGCAGGCCGCCGAGGTGCGGCTGGACGACAAGCCGGCGCCGGTCACCGCCAACGCCCGCGCCTTCCGGGTGCTGGTGCGCAACGAGATGTTCCGCCGGGTCGAGCTGTGCGCGCTGGAGCACTGGGACGAGCTCGGCGAGCTGGACGGCGAGTACGGCTGGGACGCGGACCGCTGGGCGGACGCCATGGACGGGTACTGGGACGAGTACGACGACCTCGGCACCGGCCCGAACGCGCGCGGCCCGAAGATGCTGATCATCGAGGAGGAGGACTCCTCCTGGCGGGTCCGGCAGATCTTCGACGACCCGGAGGGCGACCACGACTGGGGCATCAGCGCCGAGGTCGACCTGTACGGCTCCGACGAGGAGGGCCGGGCGGTGCTGCGGGTGACCTCGGTGGACCGGCTCGGCGGCTGAGCCGGAGCGCATGCGAGGGATCCCCCGGCGGCCTCGGCCTCCGGGGGATCCCTCGCATCCGGGGATCCGTCACATCCGGGGAGCGGTCGGACCCGCGATGCGCCAGACCCGGGGACCGCTACATCCACACGAACGGCGTGCCCGCCGCGTACGAGAGCGCGCGGGTCGCCTCGTCCAGCTCCTGTTCGGTGCCGCCCCCCGTGCCGGTGGTCTGCGGGGGAGGCGCTGCCGGCGTCCCGCCGACGGCGGGGGTGGTGGCGGCGGCGCTCGCCGGGCGGGCGTCGCCCGGCCGCGAGCTGGTGACCGTCACGTAGTGCCCGACCGCCTCGATCCGCGGCTCGCCGCCGGGCTTGGCGCTGCCGGCGGCCTGCGCGGGCGCGAAGTTGGTGTCGGCGAGGATGAAGGCGACCGCGCCGGGCCTGGCCCGCAGGGCGTCGGCGGCCCTGGCGGCGGTGGCCTGGTCGGCGAAGCGCAGCAGGGTGACGTTGCTGAGCACCGGGCGGTCGACGCCGGTGAAGCTGACGGTCAGGTAGGCCTGGCAGCCGCCGTCCTTCAGCGGGTCCTGGGCGCGGTCCTGGAGCACCTCGGCGCAGTTCTCGCCCTGCCGGACGCCGTTGCGCCGGCCCTTGTAGGCGCCGACCTCGACCGCCCGCTGGGCGGGGAAGAGGGTGTCGACGTTGAGGGCCCCGGGGTCGGTGGGCGGCGGTGCGGCGCCCACCACCGGCGGCGTCCCGGCGTTGTCCTTGCTGGAGGGGCCCAGCCCGGGTATGTAGTCGCCGGGCATCGGGCGGGTGATGATCCATCCGCCGGCCGCGACCACTCCGACCACGACGATCCAGCCGGCCGCCCGACGCGCCGTCAACCGCCGGCCGCGACCCTTGGCCCCCCTGGCGTCGGCGCCCCCGCCGGTCCGCTGCTCTGCCCGGTCGTCCCGGGCCTCTCCCGGAGTCTGGGTGCGCTCCCCCTGCGTGGTCATGGCGCAGATTCTAAGCATCCGCCAGGTGGCCTGGACCACGGGGTCGGGGGTTGTGGATCACCGTCCGCCGGAGCCGTCCGCTACCCGCCGGTAACCAGCGGCCCGGCGCCACGTCAAGCGTGTGACCAGCGGCGGAGCCGTGACCTTCGACACTGTGGCAATCGGCACATCCTCACACCGATCTTCTGGCGGGTTTGCTCTGGCGCCGCTCGATCACCAGCAGGCAGGATCACCCCATGGATCTGCTCGATACCCTCACCGCCAAGGGCCTGCGCGGCGAAGTCCCGACCCGCGAGGAGGCCCTGGCCGTCCTCGCCACCACCGACGACGAGCTGCTCGACGTGGTCGCCGCGGCCGGCAAGGTGCGCCGCCGCTGGTTCGGCCGCCGGGTCAAGCTCAACTACCTGGTGAACCTCAAGAGCGGGCTGTGCCCCGAGGACTGCTCGTACTGCTCGCAGCGGCTCGGGTCCAAGGCCGAGATCCTGAAGTACACCTGGCTCAAGCCGGACCAGGCCGCCGACGCCGCCCGCGCCGGAGTGGCCGGCGGCGCCAAGCGGGTCTGCCTGGTCGCCAGCGGCCGCGGCCCGACGGACCGTGACATCGACCGGGTCACCGACACCATGGCCGCCATCAAGGAGGCCGACCCGGCGGTCGAGATCTGCGTCTGCCTCGGCCTGCTCTCCGACAACCAGGCGGAGCGGCTCAAGGCGGCCGGCGCCGACGCCTACAACCACAACCTCAACACCTCCGAGAACACCTACGGGACCATCACCAAGACCCACACCTACGCGGACCGGGTCGACACCGTGCGGAAGGCGCACGGCGCGGGCCTGTCCGCCTGCTCCGGCCTGATCGCCGGCATGGGCGAGAGCGACGAGGACCTGGTCGACGTGGTCTTCGCGCTGCGCGAGCTGGGCTCGGACTCCGTCCCGGTCAACTTCCTGATCCCGTTCGAGGGCACCCCGCTGGCCAAGGAGTGGAACCTCACCCCGCAGCGCTGCCTGCGGATCCTGGCGATGGTCCGCTTCGTCAACCCGGACACCGAGGTGCGGATCGCGGGCGGTCGCGAGGTGCACCTGCGCTCGATGCAGCCGCTCGGCCTGCACATCGCCAACTCCATCTTCCTCGGCGACTACCTGACCAGCGAGGGCCAGGCCGGGCAGGCCGACCTCGACATGATCAAGGACGCCGGCTTCGAGGTCGAGGGCGCCGGCGAGGCCACCCTCCCCCGGCACCGCGCCGACGTCGCCGAGGCGGCCCGGGCGGCCCACGCGGGCGGCTCCTGCGGCACCGCGGCCTCGGCCTGCGGCAGCGGTGGCGGCTGCGGCCCGTGCGGCGGGCACGCGCACGCGCCGGAGGCCGCCCCGGAGGCCGTCCCCGCGCAGAACGGCGCCGAGGACGAGCTCCGCGGCGACCTGGTGAAGGTCCGCCGCCGCGGCGCCGGCACCGAACTCGCGCCCAACGCCTGACAGTTCCGACCCACCGGAGAACGCACCATGCTCCAGCCGTCCACCGACGCCCTGCTCGCCCTCGACCGCGCCCACGTCTGGCACCCGTACGGGCCGATGCCCGGCACGGCCACGCCGTACCTGGTCGAGTCCGCCTCGGGGGTGCGGCTGCGGCTGGCCGAGCCGGTCGCGGGCGGGCAGCGCGAGCTGGTCGACGGGATGTCCTCCTGGTGGGCGGCCATCCACGGCTACCGGCACCCGGTGCTGGACGAGGCCGTGCGCGAGCAGCTGGGGCGGATGAGCCACGTAATGTTCGGCGGGCTCACCCACGAGCCCGCCGTCCGGCTGGCCGCGACGCTGGTGGAGATCACCCCGGAGCCGCTGCGGCACGTCTTCCTCGCCGACTCGGGCTCGGTGGCCGTCGAGGTGGCGATGAAGATGTGCCTCCAGTACTGGCAGTCGACCGGGCGGCCGGCCAAGCGCCGGCTGCTCACCTGGCGCGGCGGCTACCACGGGGACACCTTCCACCCGATGTCGGTGTGCGACCCGGACGGCGGGATGCACCACCTGTGGGGCGGGGTGCTCCCCGGGCAGCTCTTCGCCCCGGAACCGCCCGCCGGGTTCGACGCCCCGCTCGACCCCGCGTACGCGGCGGAGTTCGAGGAGCTGATGGCCCGGCACGCCGACGAGCTGGCCGCCGTCATCGTCGAGCCGGTGGTCCAGGGCGCGGGCGGGATGCGCTTCCACGCGCCCGCCTACCTGCGGATGCTGCGCGACCTGTGCGACCGGTACGGGGTGTTGCTGGTCTTCGACGAGATCGCCACCGGCTTCGGGCGCAGCGGCGCGCTGTTCGCCGCCGACCACGCGGGCGTCTCGCCGGACGTGATGTGCCTGGGCAAGGCGCTGACCGGCGGCTACCTGACGCTGGCCGCCGCGCTGTGCACGAGCGAGGTCGCGGACGGGATCAGCCGCGGCGAGGTGCCGGTGCTCGCCCACGGCCCGACGTTCATGGGCAACCCGCTGGCCTGCGCGGTCGCCAACGCCTCGCTGGAGCTGCTGCTCGGGCAGGACTGGTCGCTGGAGGTCAAGCGGATCGAGGCCGGGCTGGCCGAGGGCCTCGCGGCGGCCCGGGACATCCCGGGCGTGCTGGACGTCCGGACCCAGGGCGCCATCGGCGTCGTGCAGTTGGACCACCCGGTGAACGTCGCGGCGGCGACCGAGGCGGCGGCGCGGGAGGGGGTCTGGCTGCGGCCCTTCCGGGATCTGGTCTACACCATGCCCCCCTATGTGACGCGGGACGAGGACGTGGCCCGGATCGCGGCCGCCGTGACCGCCGCGGCGGTGGCGGGATGAGCGCGCGCATCCTGTTCGTGACGGGCACCAACACGGACGTCGGCAAGACCGTGGCCACGGCCGCCGTCGCCTCGGCGGCCCTGCGGGCCGGCCGGAGGGTCGCCGTGCTCAAGCCCGGGCAGACCGGCGTCTCACCGGGTGAGCCCGGAGACGCGGCGGAAGTGCGGCGCCTGGCAGGCGATCTGACGTTCCGTGAGCTGGTGCGCTACCCCGAGCCGCTGGCCCCCGACACCGCCGCCCGCCGGGCGGGGATGCCGTACCTGGCCCCCGCCGAGGTGGTCTCGGCCGTCGCCGAACTCGCCGCCACCCACGACCTGGTGCTCGTGGAAGGCGCGGGCGGGCTGCTGGTCCGCTACGACGACCAGGGCCGCACGCTGGCCGACCAGGCCCGGGCCGTCCTCGACGCCGGGTTCCCCGCCGAGATCCTGCTGGTCGCCTCCGCCGGGCTCGGCACGCTCAACATCGTCTCCCTCACGGCGGAGGCACTGGCCGCCCGCGAACTCCCCCTCTCCGGCGTGCTCGTCGGCTCCTGGCCCGCCGAGCCCGGCCTCGCCGAGCGCTGCAACCTCGCCGACCTGCCCCGCTCCGCCGGCGCCCCGCTGCTCGGCGCGCTGCCCGAACGCGCGGGCACCGCCGAGGACTTCGCCGCCCTCGCGCACGCCTCGCTGGCGCCGCAGCTGGGCGGCGGCTGGGACGCGGAGCACTTCGCGCGCGCCCACCGGCCGGAATCGGCCCCGCTTCGCTCGAAGGGGTGATCCGGGCTGCCGTCCCTGTCGGAAGCCGGGTCGGCTCAATACCGTTCCTTCCATGACTGACGGGCTGACCGTGGACGAGGCCCTACGGGCCCTGGCCGCCTTGGAGGCGGCGTGGAAGGACGATGACGAGGCGCTGTCCGCCCTGGCGGCGGGCAGCGCCGGTGAGCGGCCGCTGCCGGCGCTGGTCGCCGCGTACGGCGAGCACGCGATGGACACCCTGATGGCGCTCGCCTTCGGGCTGCGCGCCACCATGAGCGACGAGGAGATCGCCGAGATCTCCGACGCCGTCAGCTCCAACATCGGCGCCCGGATGAGCGCTCTGCTGAACCAGACGCTGAAGGCCTGGGGGATGCTCGCCGCCCCGGACGACCTCTCCGTCACGAAGATCATCGCCCATACGGTGATCGACGCCATGCGGGCCGTCACCGAGGATCCGAGCACGACCGAAGTGCTGCCCCTGCTGGCCACCTTCCGCAGCTACGCCCTCAACGACAGCTGACGGGAAGGGAATTCGGCGCGGGGGTAGAGTAAACAAGAAGCCCCCCCCCCACGGCACGTAAGGGGTGGGGACCCCACCGGCCGCGCACCCCCCCCCGGGCCCCCCCCACCCACCCCCCCCCCCCCCCCGCGCCGCTCTGCACGTACGAGTTCGGCACCGCTCCGGCCGCTCACCCCGCCACGGGCCTCGTCAGGCGGCCCACCAGGGTGACGACGGCCTCCCGGTCCGTCGCGGGGTCGGTCGCTCCGGAGAGGAGCAGGCGGACCATCTGCGGCAGCGTGAACCACGCGTTCACCAGGCCGATCACCGCGAACATCAGCCGCCCCGGATCGACGTCCTCGGTCAGCTCGCCCGCCTTCTGCGCGGCCGTGACGGCGGCGACCTTCTCCCCGTAGTGCGCGGTGCGCTCGGGCTCCGCCGCCAACTCCTCGGCCTCCGTGCCGCGTTGCAGCCCCTCCCAGGCCAGCAGGCGGGAGAAGTGCGGGTTGGCCGAGTGGTAGTCGAAGACGCGTCCGGCGAAGTCGCCGAGCCCCGCTCCCGGCACCGCGACGAGCGGGACGGCCTCCGCCAGCTTGCCGAGTTCGGAGGCCAGCACCGCGGAGAAGAGCTGCTCCTTGTTGCCGAAGTACTGGTAGATCCGCTCCTTGTTCACGCCCGCCCGGGTGGCGACGCGGGCGATCCGGGCGCCATCCGGGCCGAACTCGGCGAACTCCTCGACCGCGGCGTCGAGGAGGAGCTGCTGCGTGCGTGCGGTGTCCCAGGCCATGGGGCAACCATATCGCGAGTCTCCAACCATTGGGTTGGACATCCTCGCCCACACCTGCCAGACTCCAACCAACAGGTTGGAATATCCAGCCGCTCACCCACGGAAGGAAACGCCTTGAGCACCGACGCCATCACCGCACCGGCCCCTGCGGCCCCCGCGGCCCCGTCCGTGCACCGCCGGGCCCTGCTCACGTGGCTCGCCGTCTACCCGACCATCACCGCCGCCTTCGTCCTGCTCGGCCCCCACCTCGGACGCCTGCCGCTGGCACTACGGACCCTGGTCATGACCGGCCTCGTCGTCCCGGTCGTCGTCTACGCGCTGCTGCCCCTGCTCCTCAAGGCGGAGCGGAAGCTCGCCCGGCGCCTCGGCCGCCGGAAGTAGCGCCTGGCCGGCGCTACCGGCCCTCGGCGACCAGGAAGCGGCCCGAGCGCCAGTGCAGCCTGGCCGGGCCGCCGGTGGGCCAGTCGTGGTTCAGGTGGCGGCGGCCCCGGCCGAGGGCTCCGAGATCGCGGGGGCGCAGGGTGCCGGTCGTCAGCCCGGCGGCCTCGTCGGCGGTCACCGGCATGACCGTCACGTACTGGGCGTCGTCCCCGCCCATCCAGTCGACGACCGCGGTGAAGATCCACACGAACTTCTGCGAACACTCCCGGCAGCGCCGGAGGTTGACGGCGAAGAGCGAGCCGTCCGCCACCTCCGCCTCGTGCTCGAACCCCTCCCGCTGCCGCCCCCACACGGCCCGTTCGTCCTCGCCGTAGCACTTCGCGCAGCCGAACTCCGCCACCGGCCTGCCCATCGGCCTACCCATCGGTCGACTCCCTGTCCCGCGACGCCCCGGTCGCGGCCCATGATGCCCGCAGGCCCCCGCGAACGGCCGGTGAGTCCACCCCGCCCGGGGAACAATTCACGGACCGTTCCCGCCCCGTTCGCACCCCAAGGCGGAACTCCCCGCAGCCGGTTGACGACGACCGGAACGCCCCGCGCGACCCCGCCTCGGCGACCTGGCGCTCGCCGGGGCGGGGACTCGACGGGTGCTACTCGGTCAGCGCCCGGGCCCGGACCGCGCGGCGCAGCGTGTCGAGCTGGTCGACCAGGCCGCGCCGGGTCGCCGCGGTGAGGCCCGGGTCGGCGAGGCACTCCTCGGCCGCCCGCACCGTCCGCTCGGTGGCGGCGAAGGCGGGGAAGCCCGCCGTGGTGAGCACCCGGGCCAGTGCGGGGCCGCGGCGGCCGGCGGCGGCCGCCAGCTCCTTGAAGTAGCGCACCGTCAACTCGTCCAGCAGTTCGGCCTGTTCGGGCTGCCACAGGCCCCGGGCGGTGGCGGTGGCCAGGTAGTTGGAGAGCTCGCCGTGGAACAGCGCCTGCCAGGCGGCTTCCTTGGCCGCCGGGTCGGGCAGCGCGGCGCGGCAGCGGGCGGCGCCCTCCTGGCTGGTGTCGCTGGGGTCGGCGGCGAGCTCGGCGGCGATCTCCGGTTCGCCCGCCGCGCCGAGCACGCACAGCCGCAGCAGCAGCTGCCAGCGCAGGTCCGGGTCGAGCTCCGGCCCGCCGGGCACGGTGCCGGCCGTCAGCCAGTCGCGCAGTTCGGCGGCCTGCGCCTCGCCGGTGGCGGTGCCGATCACCCCGCGCACGGCCGGCAGGCGCAGCCCGGTGCCGTCCGGCTCGTCCTCGGTGCGCCGCAGCAGGGCGCGGCAGGCCCGGGCCAGTGTGGCCAGCGCCGCGGGCCGGTCGGCCGGGGGCACGGCGCCGTCCACCACGAACCCGCGGGCGAAGGCGAGCACCGCGTCCACCAGGTGCACCGAGGTCTCGCCGGGCAGGTGGGCGGCGACCAGTTCCAGGTACTCGCCGGGTGCCAGTTCGCCGTCGCGCACCTGGTCCCGGGCGGCGCTCCAGAGCACCGCCCGGGCCAGTTCCTCGGGCACGGCGCCGAGCGAGGAGCGCACGGCCTCCCAGGAGCCGGGGTCGAGGCGGATCTTGACGAAGCTGAGGTCGGTGTCGTTGAGCAGGGTCAGCTCGGTGTCGTCGGGAAGGTGCAGCTCCGTGCCGTCGGCCGCCAGGTCGAGCGGCACCCGTTCGGCCAGCTCCAGGGCGCCGTCGGCGGTGCGCCGGTAGCGGCCCGCGGTCAGCTGGTGCGGGCGCGGCCCGCCGTCGCCCGCGGTGTGTTCGATCCGGCCGTCGGCCAGCCGCAGGGTGTCGACGCCGGTGGTGCGCAGCCAGCGGTCGGCCCAGCCGTGGACGTCGCGGCCGCTCGCCGCCGCCAGCGCCCGGAGCAGGTCGTCGAGGGTGGCGTTGCCGAAGGCGTGCTCGTCGAAGTGGTCGTTGACCCCGGCCAGGAAGGCCTCCTCGCCGAGCCAGGCGACCAGCTGGCGCAGCGCGGCGGCGCCCTTGGCGTAGGAGATGCCGTCGAAGTTCTGGAGCGCCTGCGCGGTGTCGTCGACCGCGCCGGGCGCCACCGGGTGGGTGGAGGGGCTCTGGTCGGCGTCGTAGCCCCAGGTCTTGCGGTTGGCGGCGAAGCCCGTCCAGGCGCCGGTGAAGCGGGTGGCGGCGGCGGTGACGCGGTAGGCCATGTACTCGGCGAAGGACTCGTTCAGCCACAGGTCGTCCCACCACTTCATGGTGACCAGGTCGCCGAACCACATGTGCGCCATCTCGTGCACCACCACCAGGGCGCGCTCCTCGCGCTTGGTGTCGTCCACGGCGGAGCGGAAGACGTACTCGTCGCGCAGCGTGACGCAGCCCGGGTTCTCCATCGCGCCGGGGTTGAACTCCGGCACGAAGCACTGGTCGTAGCTGTCGAACGGGTAGCGGTGCCGGAAGACCCGGTGGTAGTGGTCGAAGCCCTGCCGGGTGACCTCCAGCAGCTCGGCGGCGTCGGCGTCCAGGTGGGCGGCGAGCGAGCGGCGGCAGTGCAGGCCGAGCGGGATCCCGTCGTGCTCGGCGCGCACCGAGTGCAGCGGGCCGGCCACCACGGCGACCAGGTAGCTGCTGATCGCCGGGGTGGGGGCGAACTCCCAGCGGCCGGCCGAGGCCGGGACCCGGCGGCCCACGCTGTTGCCGACCACGGTCCACTCCGGCGGCGCGGTGACGGACACCGTGTAGCGCGCCTTGAGGTCGGGCTGGTCGAAGGACGCGAACACCCGCGGGCCGTCGTCGAGGAAGGACTGGGTGTAGACGTAGTCCTCGCCGTCGGCGGGGTCGGTGAAGCGGTGCATGCCCTCGCCGGTGTGCGAGTAGGCCATGTCGGCTTCGACGGTGAGTTCGTTGTCGGCGGCCAGGCCGGTCAGCGGGAAGCGGCCGGCGCGCAGCGCGGTGACGTCCAGGTCGCGGCCGTTCAGGACCACCCGGCGCAGTCGGGCCGGCTTGACGTCCACGTACGTCCCGGTGCCCGGGGTGGTGCAGCCGAAGCGGATCACCGTGGTGGAGCCGAACACCTCCCGGCCACGGGTCAGGTCGAGGTCGAGGTGGACGGTGCGGACGTCGAGCAGCTCGTGGCGCTCGACGGCCTCGGTACGGGTGAGTACGGAGGTGGCGGAGGTATCGGACATGCGGAACATGCTGCGCCATCGGGCGGGCCGGGGGCACGCTCTTTTCGGCCTGGTCGCACCGCTTTCGACCCCGCCCGCCGCCCTCCGCTCGTCCCCGTCGGCGATCAACTACCGCAATCGGGTTACTTCCTCAACAAAGTAGGATGACTTGACTCCCGTGCTACGCGCGAAGAGTTCCATGAAGATCCCTTTTGTCCGATTCACCTCCCGCTTCACACGCCCGGAGCCACCCCCATGGACAATCTGTCCACCGCCGACACCGACGGCGCGATAGAGACCCGCGGTATCGATCCCGTCCCCGACCACGAGCGCCGGGGCAGAGTCCGCGAGCTCTTCCCGACCTGGGTCGCGGCGAACATCAGCGTCCTGCTGCTCACCATGGGTGCGGCCCTGGTGGTGTTCAACCAGCTGAACTTCTGGCAGGTCCTGATCGTCGCCGGGTGCGCGGCGCTCGTCTCCTTCGGCATGGTCGGCGTGGTGTCGGTCTCCGGGAAGTGGGGCGGGGCGCCCGGCGCGACCCTCTCCCGGGCCACCTTCGGGGTGCGCGGGAACCTCTTCCCCGGCGCCATCCTCTGGATCGCCCGGTTCGGCTGGGAGACGATCAACGCCGTCACCGGCGCCTACGCCGTGCTGACCGTCCTCGACCTGCTGTTCGGCGTCAAGAGCAACACCGCGCTGATCGTGGTCACGCTCTTCACCTTCGTCGCCTGCACCTTCCTGGTGTCCGGCCTGGGCCGCAAGGCGCTGAACGTCTGCAACACCTGGTCGACGTACCTGTTCGGCGTCTTCAGCGTGCTGGTGCTGGGCTACCTGGTCGCGACCATCCACTGGAACGAGGTCTTCTCCAAGCCCGCCGGCACCACGGCGATGATGATCGCCGGCATCGGCACCATCGCCGCCGGCGGCATCAGCTGGGTCCCCACCGGCCCGGACTTCGCCCGCTACCTGCCGCACGCCGCCTCCGGCCGGAAGATCGTCGGCGTGACGGTCTCCGGTGCCGGCCTGGTGATGGTGCCGATGGTGCTGATGGGCGCCGTGATGGCGGTGGCCTCGCCCGGCCTGGCGCAGGCCGCGGACCCGGTCTCCTTCCTCGGCGACCTGCTGCCGACCTGGCTGGCGGTGCCCTACCTGCTGACCGCGATCGTCGGCATGCTGCTGATCAACAGCCTCTCCATGTACTCGGCCGGCTTCACCGCGCAGACCATGGGGGTCAAGCTGCCGCGCGCCACGGCCGTCAGCATCAACGCCGTGATCTCGCTGGTCGGCGGCCTGCTGCTGATGCTGGTCGCCAAGAGCTTCCTGGGCTCCTTCATCACCTTCCTGATCCTGCTCGCCGTCTCCTTCTCGGCCTGGATCGGCGTCTACGCGGTGGACATGTTCCGCCGCCGCTCGCGCGCGGTGCGCTACGACCCCGCCGCGCTGATGGACACCGGCCGCACCAGCCGGTACTGGTACACGGGCGGCTTCTGCTGGCAGGCCATGGTGGCCTGGGTGCTCGCCCTGCTGATGGGGCTCGCCTTCACCAGGTGCGACTGGTTCGCCGGTCCGCTCTCCGACACCCCGATAGGCAAGTACGGACTTGCCTGGGCGGCGACCATCGTGATCTCCGCCGCGATCATGGCCGTGCTCCCCACCCCCCGGGAGAACGCCCCCGCCGAGCCGGCCGCTGACCGGCAGGAGCAGCGGGCCGACCAGGTCACCGTCTGATCCCTGGACGCGAAACGCGAC
>NZ_JBHTWX010000120.1:0-28289 GCF_042792155.1 Kitasatospora sp. NPDC056651
GGACGAGCCACCGCGAGCCACGGCGAAGGGCCCGCACCCCGGCGAGGGGTGCGGGCCCTTCCGCTGGCCGTCAGCGGCTACTGGGCGCCCGAGATGGGCGACAGCAGCTGCTCCAGCTCCTCCTCGCGCTCCTGCGCGGCGACGAAGAGCAGCTCGTCGCCGCCCTCCAGGGTGTCGTCCTTGCCCGGCACCAGCACCCGGCCCTCGCGGATGATGGTCACCAGCGCGGTGTCCTGCGGCCAGGCCACGTCGCCGACCCGGGTGCCGACCAGCTCGGTGTCGGAGGCCAGGGTCAGCTCGACCAGGTTGGCGTTGCCCTGGCTGAAGCGCATCAGGCGGACCAGGTCGCCGACGCTGACCGCCTCCTCGACCAGCGCGGACATCAGACGCGGTGTGGAGACGGCCACGTCCACGCCCCAGGACTCGTTGAAGAGCCACTCGTTCTTGGGGTTGTTCACCCGGGCGACCACCCGCGGCACCGCGTACTCGGTCTTGGCGAGCAGCGAGACGACCAGGTTGACCTTGTCGTCACCGGTCGCGGCGATCACCACGTGGCAGCGCTGCAGCGCCGCCTCGTCCAGCGAGGTGATCTCACAGGCGTCGGCCAGCAGCCACTCCGCCATGGGGACCCGCTCCACCGAGATGGAGTTGGGGTTCTTGTCTATCAGCAGGACCTCGTGGCCGTTCTCCAGCAGCTCGCCCGCGATCGAGCGGCCCACGGCACCGGCCCCGGCAATGGCGACCCGCATCAGTGACCCTCCTCCTTCGGCCCCTGCGCGAACGCGGCCTCGACCGCCGTCAGGTCGGCCCGGCGCAGCATCACGTGCACCAGGTCGCCCTCCTGGACCACCATCTGCGGCGAGGGGAGCACCCCCTCGCCGAGCCGGGTGACGAACGCCACCCGGGCGCCGGAGGCCTCCTCCAGCTTGCCGACCCGGTGTCCGATCCAGCGCGGGTCGTACGCGACCTCGGCCATCTGCACGCCACCGCTCGGGTCCTGCCACAGCGGTTCGGCGCCGCTCGGCAGCAGCCGGCGCAGCATCTGGTCGGCGGTCCAGCGGACCGTCGCCACGGTGGGGATGCCCAGGCGCTGGTAGACCTCGGCGCGGCGGGGGTCGTAGATCCGGGCGGCGACGTTCTCGACGCCGAAGTTCTCCCGGGCCACCCGCGCGGCGATGATGTTGGAGTTGTCACCGCTGGAGACCGCGGCGAAGGCGCCGGCCTCCTCGATGCCCGCCTCGCGCAGGGTGTCCTGGTCGAAGCCGACGCCGGTCACCCGACGCCCGTTGAACCCGGCGCCCAGCCTGCGGAAGGCGGTCGGGTCCTGGTCGACCACGGCCACCGAGTGGCCCTGTTTCTCCAGCGCTCTGGCGAGGGCCGAGCCCACGCGGCCGCAGCCCATGATGACGATGTGCACCGGCGCTTACCTCACCCGTCCCGAAGGGCTCTTGACCTGCGCAAACACCGTTCAACTCCGTTTCCCGCCCGGTCGTCCGGGACGAGGGTCATCGTGGGGGCGCCGGCCCGGCAACGCTCGACAACCAGAGTGTTGCCCGCCGACTCGTATCCGACACGCTAGCCGGTCCGCCGAACACAGTCGCGACGAAGGGGGGGACAAACGGCGGAGCCTTGACCTGGAAGCCCCTACGATTCCTTAACGTGCCTATGCCGACTGACCTTCCGAAACGCATCCTGATCGGGCGTGCCCTACGCAGCGACAAGCTGGGCGAGACACTTCTGCCCAAGCGGATCGCGCTGCCCGTGTTCGCCTCGGACGCGCTCTCCTCGGTCGCGTACGCCCCCGAGGAGATCCTGCTCACCCTCTCCATCGCGGGCGCCTCGGCGATCCACTTCTCCTGGCAGATCGGCGTCGTCGTGGCGATCGTGATGCTCGCCGTGGTCGCGTCGTACCGGCAGAACGTGCACGCCTACCCCAGCGGTGGCGGTGACTACGAGGTCGCGACCGTCAACCACGGGCCGGCCGCCGGCCTGGTGGTCGCCAGCGCGCTAATGGTCGACTACGTGCTCACCGTGGCCGTGTCCACCACCTCGGGCGTCGCCAACGTCGTCTCCGCCGTGCCCGCGCTGCGCGGCCACGAACCGGTCCTGTCGGTGGTCGTGGTCGTCCTGCTGATGGGCATGAACCTGCGCGGCGTCCGTGAGTCCGGAAGCGCCTTCGCCGTCCCCACCTACGCCTTCATGGTCGGCGTGATCGGGATGGTCGGCTACGGGGTGTTCCGGCACTTCGCGCTCGGCCAGGACATGCCCTCCGAGAGCTCCGGCTTCCACCTCGCCGCCACCCCGGGCAACGACTCGCTGGCCGGCTTCGCGATGGTGTTCCTGCTGCTCAAGTCGTTCTCCTCCGGCTGCGCCGCGCTCACCGGTGTGGAGGCGATCTCCAACGGCGTGCCGGCCTTCCGCAAGCCGAAGAGCAAGAACGCCGCCACCACGCTGCTGATGATGGCGAGCGTCGCCGTCGTGATGTTCATGGGCATCATCTGGCTGGCCCGGCTGACCGGTGTCCAGATGGCCGAGAACCCGACCGAGCAGCTGGTCGGAGCCTCGCCGGGCTACCACCAGAAGACCGCGCTGGCCCAGATCAGCGAGGCCGTGTTCAGCAACTTCACGCCCGGTTTCTACTTCGTCGCCGGTGTCACCGGACTGATCCTGGTGCTCGCCGCCAACACCGCCTTCAACGGCTTCCCGGTGCTCGGCTCGATCCTCGCCCAGGACCGCTACCTGCCGCGCCAGTTGCACACCCGCGGCGACCGGCTGGCCTTCTCCAACGGCATCATCCTGCTGGCGATCGCCGCGATCCTGCTGATCCTGGCCTTCGACGCCGACCCGAACCGGCTGATCCAGCTCTACATCGTCGGCGTCTTCGTCGCCTTCAACATGAGCCAGTCCGGCATGATCCGGCACTGGACCCGGCTGCTGCGCACCGAGACCGACCAGGCCAAGCGCCGCCACATGCAGCGCAGCCGGGCGATCAACGCCTTCGGCCTGGTGATGACGATGGCCGTGCTGATCGTCGTCCTGGTCACCAAGATCAGCCACGCCTGGATCGCGATCGCCGCGATGGCCGCGCTGTTCGTGATGATGAAGGGCATCCGGCGCCACTACGACCGGGTCTCCGAGGAGCTCATCGCCGCCGAGGTGCCGGACGACGTGGTGCTGCCCACCCGGGTGCACGCCATCGTGCTGGTCTCCAAGCTGCACAAGCCGGCGCTGCGCGCCCTCGCGTACGCCAGGCTGGCCCGGGCCCACACACTGGAGGCCGTCACGGTCAACGTCGACCCGGAGGACACCGCGGCGCTGCGGCGGGAGTGGGACGAGCGCGGCATCGAGGTGCCGCTGAAGGTGCTGGACTCGCCGTACCGCGAGATCACCGGGCCGGTCCTGGACTACGTGAAGAACCTGCGGCGCAGCAGCCCGCGCGACGTGGTCTCGGTCTACATCCCGGAGTACGTGGTCGGCCACTGGTACGAGCACCTGCTGCACAACCAGAGCGCGCTGCGGCTCAAGGGGCGGCTGCTGTTCAAGCCCGGGGTGATGGTCACCTCGGTGCCGTGGCAGCTGGAGTCCTCGGAACGGCGCAAGCCGCAGAAGGCCTGGTCGGCGCCGGGTGCCGTCCGCCGTGGTGAGCCCCGGGCGCCGAAGGCCGTAAAGTCGAAGGATTCCGTCTCCACCGGTACGAACGCCGGTGACACCCCCGATCGCAGCAAGGACTCCTCCCAGTGACCCGCAACAATCCGTCCCGCTCCTCCGGCGCCTCCGGCAAGGGCGCCCGCCGGGGCGGCTCTCAGCCCGGGAAGGTCTCCCGGCCGCGCTGGGGCCGGCCGACCCGTCCGGAGGCCACCGACCGCGACGGCCTCACCGCGCGCACCGCGCCGATCGTCCCCGGCGAACGGGAGGACCGGGAGCCCGTCGGGCCGGAGTCCGGGAAGGGCACGGGCAGCGCCGCCGGGAAGGCGGCGGGCAAGGGCGCCGGCAAGGGCGCGGGCAAGACCGTCGGGAAGGGTTCCGGCCCGGGTGCGGCGAAGGGGGCCGGCCAGGACGCGTCGAAGGGCGCCGCCGGGGCCGGCCGCAAGGCGCCGCGCAAGCAGGCGGTGCGGCCGCCCAAGGCACTGCGCACCGCCGCCGCCCGGCCGTCGCGGCCCGAGGTGCCGTCCGGCGAGCCGCTGGTCGGGCAGCGCTACGAGGTCGAGGTCGGCCCGGTCGCGCACGGCGGCGGGCACTGCGTGGCCCGCCACGAGGGGCGGGTGCTGTTCGTGCGGCACGCGCTGCCCGGGGAGAAGGTCGTCGCGCTGGTGACCGACGGGACCACCACCTCGCGGTTCCTGCGGGCCGACGCGGTGGAGGTGCTGGAGCCCGCCAAGGACCGGATCGAGGCGCCCTGCCCGTTCGCCGGGCCGGGCAAGTGCGGCGGCTGCGACTGGCAGCACGTCACCCCGGGCGGGCAGCGCAAGCTCAAGGCGGCGGTGCTGACCGAGCAGCTCGCCAAGCTGGCCGGGCTCACCCCGGCCGAGGCGGGCTGGGACGGCAGCGTCGAGCCGGTCGGCGGCAAGCTGCCGGCCGGGCAGGTGCCGGCCTGGCGCACCCGGGTGCAGTACGCGGTGGACGCGGAGACCGGCAAGGTCGGCCTGCGCAAGTACCGCTCGCACGACGTGCAGCAGATCGACCGCTGCCTGATCGCCGCCGAGGGCGTCACCGAGCTGGGCATCGAGGCCCGCGACTGGCCGGGCGTGGCGAGCGTCGAGGCGATCGCCGCGAGCGGCTCCTCGGACCGCCAGGTGGTGCTCACCCCGCGCGAGGGCGCCCAGCTGCCGCTGGTCGAGCTGGACAAGCCGGTGTCGATCGCCCGGATCGACGACCAGGGCGACGTGCACAAGGTGCACGGGCGCGGCTTCGTGCGCGAGCGGGCGGTCGGCCGGACCTGGCGGATCAGCAACGGCGGCTTCTGGCAGATCCACCCGGAGGCGCCGGAGACCCTGGTCGACGCCGTGCTGGACGGCCTGGACCCGCAGTGGGGCGAGAACGCGCTCGACCTGTACTGCGGTGTCGGCCTGTTCGCGGGCGCGCTGGCCGACCGGGTCGGCGAGGACGGCGCGGTGCTCGGCATCGAGTCCGCCAAGCAGGCCGTGGTCGACGCCCGGCACAACCTGGCCGCGCTGGAGAACGTGCGGATCGAGTGCGACCGGGTCGAGACGCTGCTGCCGCGCACCGGCATCACCGCCACCGACCTGATCGTGCTGGACCCGCCGCGCGCGGGCGCCGGCCGCGAGACCGTCGCGCACCTGGTCGGCCTGGAGGCGCGCCGGATCGCGTACGTGGCCTGTGACCCGGCGGCGCTCGCCCGGGACCTGCAGTTCTTCCGCGAGGGCGGCTACCGGCCGGTGTCGCTGCGGGCCTTCGACCTGTTCCCGATGACGCACCACTTCGAGTGCGTGGCGATCCTGGAGCCGGCCGGGGAGTGATCCCGGGCCTTCGGGCACCCGGTACCGCAGGAGGCGGTCACCCGTTCGGGGTGGCCGCCTCCGGTGCGTCCTGGGGCCCGCTACTCGTTGTGCTCCTCCTCGTCGACGCTGTGCGGGAGGTCGATGCCGTGCTGGGCGGCGAGCCGCAGCAGCGCGGCGACCCGGCCCTCGTAGGCCTGGACGCCGTCGGCGTCCCCTTCGGCCCGGGCCGCCGCGAGGTCCCGGCGGGCCTGGTCGAGCTGCTCGCGCAGCTCCTGGTCGAACATGGCTGTCATCTGTGGGCCTCCGCACCAGCCGCTCGGGGAACGCTCGGGGGAGTTTCAGAGTCCCGGACGGTGCGGCACTCTTCAAGTCTCGCTCCGCCGGCGGGGACGGCGGCGGCCGTCGGGGCGGGTCCTCGCGGCGCCGGTCGCGGGTCGGGCCGCGGGCGTGCCGATGACGGCGAGGTTGCGCGGGGGCGTGCGGCAGGTGTGCGGGCGGTGTGTGCGCGCCCTTGTTGTGCTAGCACTTGAGCGCTAGCTTGAACGGCATGGGTAAGAAGCAGCTGAACGTGCGGGTCGACGCCACGACCGCCGAGATGGCCCGGGAGCGGGCGGAGCAGCAGGGGATCAGCATGAACCAGTACATCGAGCGCCTGGTCCAGCAGGACATGGGCGAGTCCGGACGGGCCTTCGTGGACGCTGCCGCGCAGTTCATGAAGGAGTACGAGTCGGCCTTCCTCGCCGAGTTCGGCGAGCCGAACGAGCTCCAGGACGTGCGCCGTTGAAGCTGGAGGTCGACCTCTCGTGGCTGCTCATGACCGCCGAGCAGTACACGCCCGGTGACCCACAGGTCGCCGACTACGGCTCGCTGCTCGCGGCTGTCACCCGCCACCAGGCCGAGATATTCGACATCGCCGTCTATCCCGAACCGCAGGACCGCGCCGCCGCGCTGATGCACCAGCTGATCCGGGTGCCGGCCCTGGAGAAGACCAACGAGCTCTTCGCGACCGCCGTCGCCTACGCCTACCTGGTCGCCAGCGGCTGCACCGTCGCCACCACCGCCCGCGAGGTGCGCAGCCTCTCCCGGGCCATCCGGGAGGGGCGGCTCGGGGTGTCGGGCGTCGCCGAGCGGCTCGCCGCCTGGGTGGTGGACGAGGCGGAGGGGGAGGAGGTCAGCGGGGCGGACGACGAGGACGAGGACGACGACTGACCGCCGCCGTCCCCGTCGGGGCCGCCGTCCCCGTCGGGGCCGGGGTCCGGCTCAGGCCCGAGTCGTGGCGGGCTCTTGGATTCCGGCGGGTTCCGCGATCAGGGCGGTCGCGAAGCCGCGGAAACCCGCCCGGCGGTAGATCCGGGCGACGTCCTCGTCGGAGGCGGACAGGAACACCGTCCGCACGCCGTTCGCCCGGGCGTGCGCGACCAGGGCCGCGGTGACCGCCAGGCCCAGCCCGCGCCGGCGGGCGGACGGGAGCGTGCCCACGCCGACCACCTCGCCGACCGCACCCACCGGGTTGTACTGGCCGGAGCACACCACCGTGCCGGCGTCGAGCGCCGCGGCCTGCGCGGTGAGGCCGTCGGTGATCCGCCGGGCGATCCGCGCCGTCCCTCCCTCGGTCGTCAACTGCGCCACCTTCTCGGCGAGTTCGGCCGCACCCGCCGCGCCGATCGCGGTGCCGGGGGCGTTGAAGGCCAGGTCGGGGACGGCGATCGCCTCGGCCAGCTCGGGCGCGTCCGCCGTCAGCATCCGCACCTCCACGTGCTCCGGCAGCTCGGGCGCCGGGGCCGGCTCGTCCTGCGGGCCCAGCACCAGCAGCGGGTGCTCGTGCACCGTCAGGCCCGCCGCCTCGACGGCCGCCCGCAGCTCGGGGTTCTGCTCGGCGACCCACTCGAAGGCCTCCGGCGCGCCCAGCTCCCGCTGCCGCGCCAGCACCCGGCGGACGTCCTCGGCGGTGGCGGCCGGGCCGGTGTGGCCGAGGGTCGGGCGGGCGTAGTACTGCCAACCGGTGTCGTCCTTGCGGACGAACAGGGTCAGCGGTCCGAAGTCCTCCGTGCGGGCGGCACTGCGCGGCACGGCGTCGTAGTAGCGCTCGATCTCGTCGAGCAGCGGGCTGTCGGGAGCATGATCGTCAGAAGTCACGGCGTGCATCCAAACAGGGGAAGGCCCGCCGGGCCACCCCTTTTCGCCCGCGGTCCGGCCCCCGGCCATGCCCCCGAGCGGCGATTGTTGCCCAACGCTTACCCGCCCGCAGCGATCTTGTGGGGGCGCGGCAGGCATGCTGATGTCTTTACAGCTCCGCCGAGGGGGACGGCGGACGTCTGCACGAGGCGAGGGGGAAGACAGGCCGATGAGGCTCTGCTTTCTGGTGGAGGAACACTACCGGCGCGACGGCATGCCGCTCGATGTGGCACGCCAACTCGCGGAGTGGGGGCACCGGGTGGATGTGCTGCGCCCCGGGGACTCGCTGCTGGCGATATCCGAGGAGGTCCGGGCGGGCAGCCACGACGCCTGGGTGCTCAAGACCGTGTCCGGCGGCCCGGGGCTGACCCTGCTGGAGTCGGCCGCCGCGGTCGGACTCACCACGGTGAACGACGTGCGCTCGATCCGCGGGGTCCGGGACAAGGCGATCGCCGCGGTCATCGGCCGCACCCGGGGGCTGCCCGTTCCGGTGACGTACGCGGCCGCGCGCTGGGAGCGGCTGGCGGAGATCCCGGCGGCCGAGTACCCGCTGGTGGTCAAGCCCGCCGACGGCAGTTCCGGGCGCGCCGTCCGGCTGGTCCGAAGCCCCGGCCAACTGCCGGTGATCGGGCCGGAGCTGGCGGGGGAGGGGTTGCTGATCGCGCAGCCGTACGTGCCCAACTCGGGGACCGACCTCAAGGTGTACTGCGTCGACGGTGAGCTCTTCGCGACGGAGCGCTCCTCACCGCTGCACCCCGGACAGGCGGTGCGCGAACGGCGGGTGCCGCTGCCGGGGAGCGTCGCGCGGATCGTGGCGCAGGTCGGCGAGGTGTTCGGACTGGACCTGTACGGGGTCGACGTGCTGCTCGGGCCGGACGGGCCGGTGGTGGTGGACGTCAACGACTTCCCGAGCTTCCGTCAGGTGCCGGACGCGGTGGCCCGGGTCTCCCGGGCGGTGCTGCGGCTCGCGCGCAGTGGCACGGCCGTCTCGGTGCCCGGTGCGTCGCCCGCCGAGCTGGTGCCCGCGGGCGGCGACCCGTACGCGCAACTCGGCCTTGTTGACGGGGAGTTGACGTGAGGATCGGACTGATCACCGGCAGCCCGGGGCACCCGGTGCTGGCGGCGGCCGCCGAGTCGCTGGTGCGCCAAGGACACGAGGTGGTGGTCGTCCCGCCCGCGGGGCCGGTGGCCGAACTCGCGGACGTCTACCTTCTCAAGGCCAGGACTCCACAGGCGCTCGCGTTGGCAGGGGAGTTGGAGCGCCGGGGGGCGCCGGTGGTCAACTCGGCGGCGGCCACCGGGCTGTGCCAGGACCGGGTGCGGATGGCCGACCTCGCCCGAGCCGCCGGGCTGCCCTTCGCGCGGACCGCCGACGCCGGGCCCCTGGGCGAACTCGACGCCCCGGACTACCCGTTCGTGGTCAAGAGCCGGCACAGCAGGCGGCGCGACCTGGTCGCCCGGGTGGACGGGCCGGACCGGCTGCGGGAACTCGCCGGGCGCTGGCCCGAAGAGCCGGTCGTCACCCAGCCGTTCGTCCCGGGGACGGGCTGGGACCAGAAGCTGTGGGTGGTGGACGGGCAGGTGTTCGCCGCCCGGCGGCAGTCCGAACTCGCCACCGGCACCGGGACGTCGGGGCGGGCGGAGGACTGGGAGCCGCCCGCCGGACGGGCGGCGCTCGCGCTGCGCGTCGGCGAGGTGTTCGGGCTCGACGTGTACGGGGTCGACCTGCTGGACGGGCCCTCGGAGCCGGTCATCGTGGACGTCAACGCCTTCCCCGGGGTGCGCGGCCGGGCGGGAGCGCCGGAGGCGCTCGCGGCGCTGGCGCTGCGGGTCGGGGCCTCCGGGGCCGGGGTCTCCGGGGGCGGGGCCGGCTCCCGGGGCTCGCTGTCGGGCCCGGCAGTGCGCTCGCGGTAGCGGGCCCGCGGTGGTGCGCTCGGGGTAGGGCGCTCGCGGGAGGGCCGACCGGCGGGGTCGGGGCGCCGGGTCCGGCCGGATGGTTAGGCTGGCTGGCGCCCCGACCGGCCGGGGCGTACGGCGAGAGAAGACGGAACCTTGCTCCAGGACATCGAGCGCTACCTGGCCTGCCCGCACTGCGCGCAGGCCCTCACCCGGCACGACCGCAGCCTGCGCTGCCCGGCCGGGCACAGCTTCGACCTCGCCAAGCAGGGCTACGTCAGCCTCCTCGCCGGCGACGCCCACACCGGCACCGGGGACACCGCGGAGATGGTCGCCGCCCGCGCGGACTTCCTCGCCGCCGGACACTATCGGCCGATCGCCGAGGCGCTGGCGGAGGCCGCCCGCGCCGCCGCCTCACCGGCCGCCGCCTCCGCTGCCTCCCCGGCCGCCGGCGAGACCGGGGGCCTGGTCGCCGACCTCGGCGCCGGCACCGGCCACTACCTGGCGCACGTCCTGGACGCGCTGCCCGGCAAGGCCGGCGCCGCCCTCGACATCTCCAAGTACGCGCTGCGCCGTGCCGCCAGGGCCCACCCCCGGATCGGTGCCGTGGTGTGCGACGCCTGGCGCCCGCTGCCGCTGCGGGACGCCTCGGCCGAGTTGATGCTCAACGTCTTCGCCCCGCGCAACGGGCCCGAGATCCGCCGGGTGCTGCGCCCCGGCGGCACCCTGCTGCTGGTCTCGCCGACCGCCCGTCACCTGGGCGAACTCGTCGGCGCGCTGGGGCTGCTGTCGGTGGACGAGGAGAAGCAGCGGCGGATCGACGAGAAGCTCGGACCCCACCTGGAACCCGCGGGGCGGCGGGAGGTCGAGTTCACCCTGCGGCTCGGCCCGCAGGACGTGCGCACCGTCGTCGGGATGGGGCCGAGCGCCTGGCACACCGACCCGCGGCGGCTCGCCGCCGCGCTCGCGGAGCTGCCGGAGCCGGTCGAGGTGACGGCCTCGGTGACGGTGGCCGCGTACCGGCGCTGAGTGCTCCGGCGCCGTCCCCCGGGCGGTGGCGGGCACCACGTTGGGATGAATCTGCCGCGCAGGCACGTTTCTGCCCGTCGGCCTGCGGCTAACGTCCGACGGGTGAACCGCGAAGCCACCAGGCCCGCCGCCCCGGCCCGCCTCCGACCGGGTGCCCCGGGACCCGACCGGCCGCCCGTGCCGCGCCCCACCGTCGAGGAGCTCCGGCTCACCTCGTTCAAGTCCTACCGGCGCGCGGTCCTGCCGCTCGCGCCCCTCACCGTGCTGCACGGGCCGGCCGGGGTCGGCAAGTCCAACGCGCTCGACGCGCTGGCCGTGCTGTCCCGGCTCGCCCTCGGCGAGGAGATCCCGGACTCGCTGGACGGCCTGCCCGGCCGCGCCGGCCCGCTCGCCGTGCCCGTCCGCGGCGGCCTGGACGGGTGCGTCCCGCACGGGCGGGACGCGATCAACCTCGGTTGCACCGTCCGCTCGCCGCACGGCCTGATCCGGCTCGACGCCGTGATCCGCACCGACGGCCCGGTCCGGATCGCACGGGAGACGCTCACCCTCGACGGCCGGACCCTGATGGACACCGCCGAGCAGGACGTCCGCAACCGGCGGGTCAACGTCTGCTGGCACAACGACAGCCGCCAGGGCGACATCCGGGCGCCGTTCCCCAGCGGCACCCTGATCACCGCCCAGCTGCCGCTGCGGGTCGCCGGCTCGTCGGCCGGGGAGTGCCTCGTCCTCGCCGCCACCGAGGACCTGCTCACCGCCCTGCGCGAGGTCTTCCCGCTGCACCCCGTCCCCGCGCTGATGCGCGGCTGGGCCCGGGCCGACCCGCAGGCCCGGCTGCGCGGCAACGCCGCCAACATCTCCGCCGTGATCCACCGGCTGGGCAACGAGTGCCAGCGCCGGTACGGGCAGCTGCTGCGCGCCGTGCAGTCCGCCGCGCCGCACCCGCTGCTCGGGCTGAGGGTGGCCGAGCGCGAGAGCGAGGGCGTGCGGCGGGTCCTCGCGGTCTTCGACGAGGGCGTCCTCGGGCGCACCGGGGCCGACCAGGCCTCCGACGGCATGCTGCGCCACCTCGCCTTCGCCGCGGTGCTGCTGACCGGGGCCGGGGTGCTCGACCTGGACGTGGCCGCCGAGGTGCCCTGGGCGCACCGGCAGCTCATCGTGCTGGCCGAGGACCTGGGCGCCGGGCTCTCCGTCGAGCAGGCCACCACGCTGCTGCGGTTGGCCCGGGACATGGCGGAGCGCCGCCAGCTGCGGGTGATCGCGGCCCTGCAGGAGCCGGCGGCGGCGCGGGAGGCGCTGGGGGAGCCGCTCGGGGGCGGAGCGGTGCTGGTCGAGTGCCGGCGGGATCCGGACTCGGGGTTCACGGTGCTGCGGCCGGAGGCGGCGCGGGTGCCGGCCCAGGGCGGGCACGGTCCGCTGGAGGAGAGCCGTCGGGCGGGGGACGGCGGTGCGGACGGGGTGCCGGGGGACGACGGCGCGGTGCGGGCGGGCGCGGGTCCGGCCGGGGCCCGGGCGGGCGGTGGGGCGGCGGGCCGGGATGCGGTAGACCTGGAGGGGTGAACGAACGAGTGACGGGGCCGGCGGAGCCCACCGTGGAGGCCTTGCGGCAGCGGTTGGCGGACTTCGCGGCGGCCCGGCGGTGGGAGCCCTTCCACACGCCCAAGAACCTGGCGGCGGCGTTGAGCGTGGAGGCGGGGGAGCTGCTGGAGATCTTCCAGTGGCTGACGCCCGAGCAGGCGGCCGCGGTGATGTCCGAGCCGGAACGCGCGCACCGGGTGCGCGACGAGGTCGCGGACGTGCTGGCGTACCTGCTGCAGTTCTGCACGGTGGTCGGGGTGGATCCGCTGGGGGCGCTGGCGGCCAAGATCGAGCGCAACGAGCTCCGCTTCCCGGTGCCGACGGACGCGACGGGGGTCGGAGAGAAGGCGGTCGGCGCCCCTGAACATGTGACTGGCGTCAACTCGGACGTGGGCGAATAGCCCTTGTGAGGGACGGAAGTTATCCACACCCCCGGAGTTGTCCACAGGTTCTGACAACGTGGATGCGGTCTCGCGCTCTTCCTCGCACGCTCTTGTCGTGACCAGCCGTCACCGCCCGGCCGCCCCTCCCGGCGGCCGGGCGGCGACGGCGACAGCGAGCGAGAGGAGCGGTGGCCATGGAGGCGCTGCGACTGATCAAGACGGCCCGGCACGCCCTGGCCGAGGCCAGGCACGTGCCGGACGTGTTGGCCGAGGCGCGGCAGGCCGCGCTGCTCACCGAGGCGGTGGGCGCCAGTCTGGCGGAGTCGGAGGACGAGCAGCTCACGGGTCTCGGCCAGCAGCTGTCCGAGGCCGGGGCGCACGCGGCGGTCTGCCTGGACCGCTCCGTCGTCCGGGCCGCCCTGGTGAGCGGCGGCCGGGCGGCGCGGCTCACCGAACTCGGGGACGTGCTGCCGGCCCTGGGGGCGCTGGACGGGCTGCTCCAGGAGGTCGGCGAGACGCTGGTGGTGCTGGCCTGCGGAGCGGACACCGAGAGCCTCTACTGGACGTGCATCGACGGTGTGGACGCGGTCTCGGAGTGCAAGGACCTGACCGGGCGGCTTCGCGTGGCGGCGGTCCGGGCCGAGGAGGAGGAGTCCGTGGCACTCGGCGGATCGGCGCCGGAGCGGGCGGGGAGCACGGTGGCGCCGTTACTGCTGGTCCGGCTCGCCCCACCGGGCGAAACCGGTCCACCCCCCGGTGGGGCCCGGCCCTGCGGCGGAGCTCCGCCGGGCGGCAGCGGCCCGCCCGACGGGGGCGGGCCTGCCGAGGCGGAACGGACCGCTGGCTACCGGGTGCCGGGCGCCTCCGGGGCTCCGGAGGCGTCGGAGGCGTCGGAGGCCCCGGAGAGGTCGGACGCGCCGGAGGTGTCGGTGCCGGTCGGGTAGGCGGCGGAGCCGGCGTCCCGGGGGCTGGTGCCCTGGAGCTCGGCGAGGTCCGCGGAGACGGAGGCGAGCAGTTCCTGCATCTGCTCCAGCAGGCTCTTGGGAGTGGCGGGTCCGGCCGAGGTGCCGTCGGCCGAGCCCGTCGGGCTACTCGGGAACTGCGGCGTGGCAGATGGTTCGGACATGACGGAACCTCTTCGGATCGCTGGTGCGGTGTGGAGCGGCCGACGGTGGCTCGGACCGCACGGCGGGAGGCGGCAGTTGCCCGCCACCGGGGCATCCACCTCCGCCGTAGCACCCAACGAACCGTCCCGGAGGCCGTCACCCGGACACCACTCGATGCGGTCCAACTCCGCTGCGCGGTAAGCCTCCCGGGTGAGCCCGGGTTGCCGTCACGGGGCCGCCTCGGCTAGGCCCTCTCCTCCGGATCCCGCCGGTCGCGCGGTGTGCTCGGGGTCGCGGAGGAGGGCATGGTCGAACACGCCCGAGGAGGCACGAGAAGAGGAGCGGAGGAAGGAACAAGAGGGAGAACCCACCCCTTGCCACTCTCAACGTATAGCGCATGGGGGGTCTTGCGGCAAGGCCCCCGTGGTGGCGCACAATCGCAGGCCTCAGATCGGAGCTGATGCCATGAACCGCCAGTCCACCAGCGCATTCGACCTCCCCGGCCGCCTCGCCGCCAAGGCCGATCCGACACTGATCGGCGAGGACGAACGGCACTTCGCGGCCATCGCGGAGAGCCTGGAGCAGTCGATCGCCGAGCTGTTGGACCGCCTCGACGCGCTGCGCCGCGCGCCGGGCGGCCTCGGCCGGGAGGCGATGGACCGGGACATCGAGGTGCACAGGCTGACCGGTCGGCTGCGCGCCCTGCGGCGCTTCGGCCTGGACCTGTGCCTCGGGCGGGTCGTTCGCGCGCACGACCCGGAGCCGGTGTACATCGGGCGGCTCGGCCTCACCGACAGTGAGGGGAACCGGCTGCTGGTCGACTGGCGCTCGCCCGCGGCCGAGCCGTTCTTCGCGGCCACCCACGCCGACCCGATGGGCCTGGCGAGCCGGCGCAGGTACCGCTGGACGGGAGGCCGGATCGGTGACTACTGGGACGAGGTGTTCACCGCCGAGGGCCTGGAGGGGCATGCCGCGCTGGACGACCAGTCCGCGTTCATCGCGAGCCTGGGCGGCAACCGGTCGGCCCGGATGCGGGACGTGCTGGCCACCATCCAGGCCGACCAGGACGCCGTCATCCGGGCCGGCTCCCGGGGCGCCCTGGTGGTCGACGGCGGCCCGGGCACCGGCAAGACCGTCGTCGCGCTGCACCGCTCCGCGTACCTGCTCTACTCCGATCCCCGGCTCGGCCACCGGCGCGGCGGCGTGCTGTTCGTCGGTCCGCACCAGCCCTACCTGGCCTACGTCGCCGACGTCCTGCCCAGCCTCGGCGAGGAGGGGGTGCGCACCTGCACCGTGCGGGACCTCGTCGCCGAGGGGGCGCAGGCCGGGCCCGAGGCCGACCCGGAGGTGGCCCGGCTGAAGTCCTCGGCCGAGCTGGTGAAGGCGGTCGAGAAGGCCGTCCGGTTCTACGAGGAGCCGCCCACCGAGGGCATGGAGGTCACCACTCACTGGGCCGACCTCTGGCTGAGCGCCGAGGACTGGTCCGACGCGTTCGACGCACCGGACCCGGGCACCCCGCACAACGAGGCCCGCGAGCAGATCTGGGAGGAGCTGGCCACGATCCTGATGGACAAGCTGGACGACGCCGAGGGGGTCTCGCCCGAGTTGTTCCGCCGGTCGCTGCGGCAGGACCGCGAGCTGGCCGGGACGCTCAACCGGGCCTGGCCGCTGCTCGACCCGGCCGAGCTGGTCGGCGACCTCTGGTCGGTGCCCGCGTACCTGCGGATGTGCGCGCCCTGGCTCGGACCGGAGGAGGTCCGCACGCTCCGGCGCGAGGCCGAGCCCCAGGCCTGGACGGTGTCCGACCTGCCGTTCCTGGACGCCGCCCGGCAGCGGCTCGGCGATCCGGAGGCGGACCGGCGCCGGCTCCGGCGGGAGGCCGCAGTCGCCGCCGAGCGCGCCCGCATGGCCGACGTCATCGGCGACCTGCTCCAGGCCGACGACGACGGCGAGGGCGCGGTGACGATGCTGCGCGGGCGCGACCTCCAGGACACCCTGGTCGACGAGACGGTCCTGCCCGTCGCCGATCCGGAGCCGCTCGCCGGGCCGTTCGCGCACATCGTGGTGGACGAGGCCCAGGAGCTGACCGACGCGGACTGGCAGATGCTGCTGCTGCGCTGCCCGTCCCGGAGCTTCACCATCGTCGGGGACCGGGCGCAGGCCAGGCACGGTTTCACGGAGTCCTGGCAGGAGCGCCTGGAGCGGATCGGGCTCGACCGGACCACGGTGGCCTCGCTGAACATCAACTACCGGACACCGGAGGAGGTCATGGCCGAGGCCGAGCCGGCGATCCGGGCCGCGCTGCCCGACGCCAACGTGCCGACCTCGGTGCGCAGCAGCGGCATCCCGGTCGCGCACGGGACGGTGGTGGAGCTGGACGCCGTCCTGGACGGCTGGCTCGCCGAGAACGCCGAGGGGACGGTCTGCGTCATCGGCGCCCCCGGTTTCGAGGCCCGGCCCCGGGTCCGGTCGCTGACCCCGGAGCTGTCCAAGGGCCTCGAGTTCGACCTGGTCGTCCTGGTCGACCCGGAGGCGTTCGGCGGGGGCATCGAGGGAGCCGTCGACCGGTACGTCGCGATGACCAGGGCGACCCAGCGGCTGGTGGTCCTCAGGAGTTCCTGACGAAGGCGCGGCGCAGGGAACAGCGCAGGGAACAGCGCAGGGAACGGTGCAGGGAACGGCGTACGGAAGGAGGGAACGAAGGACGGAGAACGGCCCGAGTGGTCCGCACTCGCCCCCGAACCGCCCCCAGGCAGCGAGCGGGGCCCGGCGCCACCCGGCGCCGGACCCCGACGGTCACTGCCCGCAGGTCAGTTGTGGGCGTGCAGGTCGGCGTTCAGACCGCCCCAGGAGCCGGAGCGGGCGATGACCTCGACCGCGCCGCTCTGCGAGTTGCGGCGGAACAGCAGGTTGTCCTGGCCGGACAGCTCGACGGCCTTCGCCACCGTGCCGTCCGGGGTGGTGACCCGGGTGCCGGCGGTGACGTACAGGCCGGCCTCGACCACGCAGTCGCTGCCGAGCGAGATGCCGATGCCCGCGTTGGCGCCGAGCAGGCAGCGCTCGCCGACCGCGACGACCTGCTTGCCGCCGCCGGACAGGGTGCCCATGATCGAGGCGCCGCCGCCGATGTCGCTGTGGTCGCCGACGACGACGCCCGCGCTGATCCGGCCCTCGACCATGGAGGTGCCCAGCGTGCCGGCGTTGAAGTTGACGAAGCCCTCGTGCATCACGGTGGTGCCGGCGGCCAGGTGGGCGCCGAGCCGGACGCGGTCGGCGTGGGCGATGCGCACGCCGGTCGGGGCGACGTAGTCGGTCATTCGCGGGAACTTGTCGATCCCGTACACGGCCAGCTGGCCGCCCTGGGCGCGCACGGCCAGGCGGGCCTGCTCGACCTTGTCCACCGGGACGGGGCCGATGCTGGTCCACGCGACGTTGGCCAGCAGCCCGAAGATGCCGTCCAGGTTCTGGCCGTGCGGCTTGACCAGGCGGTGGCTGAGCAGGTGCAGGCGCAGGTACACGTCGTGGGTGTCGAGCGGCTTCTCGTCCAGCGAGGCGATGGTGGTGCGCACGGCGACCACCTCGACGCCACGGCGGGCGTCGACGCGCAGCGCCTCGGCCGCGCCGGCCCCGAGCTCGGCCTCGGCCTGCTCGGCGGTCAGCCGGACGGTGCCGGCCGGGCCGGGCTCGGCGGCCAGCGCGGGGGCGGGGAACCAGGTGTCGAGGACGGTGCCGTCGGCGGCGATGGTGGCCAGACCGGCGGCCACGGCGCCGGTCGCCGGGGAGGTGGATTCGAGCGAGGTGGATTCAGCAGTCACACCGTGCACGTTAACCAATGCCGGGCCCCGGTGCCGAACACGCCCACCGGACGGACACGGCCGGCGGACCCGCTGGTCGGCGCCCCGCGGGGCGGGAAAACCCGGTGCCCGACGTCCGGCACTGGGCAATACTTCAGCGGGTGTTCATGTCGATCTCCACCACCGGCAGCGCCGAGAGCCCGGCCACGGATCTCGGGTTCCTGCTGCACAAGCACCCCGGCAAGGTCCAGCGGTTCACCACGTCGCACGGCGAGGCCCATGTCTTCTACCCGGAGGCGGGGGACGAGGTGTGCACGGCGGCGCTGCTGCTGGACGTCGACCCGATCGCGCTGGTCCGCAAGGGCCGGGGCGACGGCAAGGGACGCGGCGGCTCGCCCGACTTCGCGCTCGCCCAGTACGTCAACGACCGCCCGTACGCCGCGTCCTCGCTGCTCGCGGTGGCGCTGCGCACGGTGTTCCGGTCCGCGATGAAGGGTGCCTGCCCGGCCCGTCCCGAACTGCCCGGCCAGGCTCGCCCGCTGCGGATCGAGCTGCCCGCCGTGCCCGCCAACGGCGCGGGCGAGGGCGGCGGCCCGGCACTGGTGGCCCGGCTGTTCGAGCCACTGGGCTGGCAGGTCGAGGCGACGGCGATCCCCTTGGACGAGTCGTTCCCGGAGTGGGGCGAGTCCCGGTACGTGCGGATCGCGCTCTCCTCCGGGACGGTCCGGCTCGCCGAGGCACTCCAGCAGCTGTACGTGCTGCTGCCGGTGCTGGACGGGGCCAAGCACTACTGGGTCGCCCCGGACGAGGTGGACAAGCTGCTCGCCGCAGGTCAGGGCTGGCTGGCCGCCCACCCGGAGCGCGCCCTGATCGCCGGTCGCTACCTGTCCCGGCGCTGGTCGCTGACCCGGGCCGCGATGGAGCGGCTGGAGCTGGCCCGGCTGGCGGAGGCGGACGACCGCGAGGTCGAGGAGATCGACAACGCGGTCGACGACCGGCCGGAGGAGGAGACCCAGGCGTCGCGGGAACAAGCCCAGACCCTGGAACAAGCCCAGACCCTGGAACAAGCCCAGACCCTGGAACAAGCCCAGACCCTGGAACAAGCCCAGACCCGGGAACAGGCTCGGAATCGGGACCAGGCTCAGGCTCAGGACGCGCAGCAGGAACGGGAGCCCCGGCAGCCCTCGCTCGCCGAGCAGCGCCGCGCCGCGATCCTCGCCGCGCTGCGCGAGACCGGCGCCGCCCGCGTCGCCGATCTCGGCTGCGGCCAGGGCGAGTTGATCGGCGAGCTGCTCAAGGACGCCCGGTTCACCGGGATCCTCGGGCTGGACGTCTCGGTCAGGGCGCTGCGCGCGGCGGGCCGTAAGCTGGGTCTGGAGCGGCTGCCGGAGCGTCAGGCGGCCCGGGTGTCACTGGCCCAGGGTGCGCTCACCTACACCGACGTCCGGCTGAAGGGCTTCGACGCGGCGGTGCTGTGCGAGGTGATCGAGCACCTGGACCTGCCCCGGCTGCCCGCGCTGGAGTACGCGGTGTTCGGCGCGGCCCGGCCGAGGGCGGTCGTGGTCACCACGCCGAACGCCGAGTACAACGTCCGCTGGGAGAACCTGCCGGCGGGCACCGTCCGGCACGCCGACCACCGCTTCGAGTGGTCCCGGGCCGAGTTCCGCGCCTGGGCCGAGAAGGTCGCCGCCGCGTACGGCTACGCCGTCGAGCTGCGCCCGGTCGGCCCGCTGGACGAGGAGGTCGGCGCACCGACCCAACTGGCCCTGTTCACCACCGCCCCGGCCCCGAGCACGACCCCGGCCCCGAGCACGACCCCGACCCCGGCACCGGGCACGACCCCCGGCCCCACCCCGTCCGCGACGCCCGAAGGAGGCGAGCCCCGATGACCGACGAGACGACCGACAGCCCTGACGAGAGCCAGGAGCAGGACCAGGACCAGGACCAGACGGAGAGCACCACCTCCCGCCGCCTTCCCGTCACCGACGTCTCCCTCGTCGTCCTGATCGGCACCAGCGGCGCGGGCAAGTCCACCTTCGCCCGCCGCCACTTCCTGCCCACCCAGGTGGTCTCCTCGGACTTCTGCCGCGGCCTGGTCGCCGACGACGAGAACGACCAGTCGGCCTCCGCCGACGCCTTCGATGTCCTGCACCACATCGTCGGCAAGCGACTGGCGGCCGGCCGGCTGACCGTCGTGGACGCCACCAACGTCCAGCCCGAGGGCCGCCGGCAGCTGGTCGCGATCGCCCGCGAGCACGACGTGCTGCCGATCGCGATCGTCCTGGACCTCCCGCCGGGGGTGTGTGCCGAGCGCAACCGCTCCCGCCCGGACCGGCAGCTGCCCGCCCACGTCGTCCCGCGCCAGCACCGCGAGCTTCGCCGCTCGCTGCGCGGCCTGGAACGCGAGGGCTTCCGCAAGGTGCACGTCCTGCGCGGCGAGGCCGAGGTCGCGGCCGCGGAGATCGAGCTGGAGAAGCGCTACAACGACCTGCGTCACCTCACCGGCCCGTTCGACATCGTCGGAGACATCCACGGCTGCCGCTCCGAGCTGGAGACCCTGCTGACCCGGCTCGGCTACACCCTCACCCGGGACGCCGAGGGCCGCCCGGTGGACGCCGCCCACCCCGAGGGCCGCACCGCCGTCTTCGTCGGCGACCTGGTCGACCGCGGCCCCGACACCCCGGGCGTGCTGCGCCTGGTGATGGGCATGGTGGCGGCGGGTCACGCGCTCTGCGTGCCGGGCAACCACGAGAACAAGCTCGGCCGGGCGATGGACGGCAGGAAGGTCACCGTCGCCTACGGGCTGCAGGAGTCGCTGGACCAGCTGGCCGGGGAGAGCGAGGAGTTCCGCGCCGAGGTCCGCGCCTTCATGCGCGGCCTGGTCAGCCACTACCTGCTGGACGGCGGCGCCCTGGTGGTCTGCCACGCGGGCCTGCCGGAGAGGTACCACGGCCGCAACTCCGGCCGGGTCCGCTCGCACGCGCTGTACGGGGAGACCACTGGTGAGACCGACGAGTACGGCCTGCCGGTGCGCTACCCGTGGGCGGAGGAGTACCGGGGCCGGGCGCTGGTGGTCTACGGCCACACCCCGGTGCCGGTCGCGAGCTTCGTCAACAACACCATCTGCCTGGACACCGGCTGCGTCTTCGGCGGCAGCCTGACCGCGCTGCGCTACCCGGAGCGCGAGCTGGTGAGCGTCGGGGCCGAGCGCGAGTGGTACGCCCCGGTGCGTCCGTTGGTCAGCGACGCGCCGGGCGCCCGGGAGGGCCGTCCGCTGGACCTGGCCGACGTGGCCGGGCGCCGGATCGTCGAGACCGGGCTGCACGGGCGGGTCGCCGTCCGGGAGGAGAACGCGGCGGCCGCACTGGAGGTGATGAGCCGCTTCGCGTTGGACCCGCGACTGCTCGCCTACCTGCCGCCGACCATGGCGCCGAGCGCCACCTCCCGCCGGGACGGCTACCTGGAGCACCCGGAGGAGGCCTTCCTCGGCTACCGCGCGGACGGTGTGCGGCACCTGGTCTGCGAGGAGAAGCACATGGGCTCGCGCGCGGTGCTGCTGGTCGCCCGGGAGGGGGCCGCGCTGGAGCGCCGCTTCGGGGTGGCCGGGCCCGGCGCGATCTGGACCCGGACCGGCCGCGCCTTCCTCACCGACGAGGAGCTGACCGGTGCCGTGCTCGACCGGGTCCGGGAGGCCGCCGAGCGGGCCGGACTGTTCGAGGAGCTGGCCTCCGACTGGCTGCTGCTGGACGCCGAGCTGATGCCCTGGTCGCTGAAGGCGGTGGAACTGCTGCGCCGCCAGTACGCGGCGGTCGGCGCGGCGGCGGGTGCCGCCCTGCCGGAGGTGCTGTCCGCGCTGGAGCGGGCGGCCGGGCGCGGCCTGGACCTGGCGCACCTGACCTCCCGGCAGCGGCAGCGGGCGGCCGACGCGCAGGCGTTCACCGAGGCGTACCGGCGCTACTGCTGGCCGACCGAGGGCCTGTCGGGCATCCGGCTCGCGCCGTTCCAGCTGCTGGCCGCCGAGGGGGCGAACCTCGCGGTGCGCCCGCACGACGAGCACCTGGCCTGGATCGACCGCCTCGTGGACGCCGACGCGACGGACCTCACCGCGGGGGCGGCCGCCGGCCGGGCCGGCCGCGAGGAGCCGGTGCTGCACCGCACCCGCCGGGTCCTGGTGGACACCGAGGACGAGGCCTCGATGGCCGCCGCCACCGAGTGGTGGGAGGAGCTGACCGGAGCGGGCGGCGAGGGCATGGTGGTCAAGCCGCTGGCCTCGCTGGTGCGCACCGCGCGCGGCGAGGGCCGCCCGGGCGGTCTGGTGCAGCCCGGGGTGAAGGTGCGCGGCCGGGAGTACCTGCGGATCATCTACGGCCCGGACTACACCGAGCACCTCGACCGGCTGCGTCTGCGCGCGCTGGGCCACAAGCGTTCGCTGGCGCTGCGCGAGTACGCGCTGGGCATGGAGGCGCTGGACCGGCTGGCGGCGGGGGAGCCGCTGTGGCGGGTGCACGAGCCGGTCTTCGCGGTGCTCGCGCTGGAGTCGGAGCCGGTCGACCCGCGGCTGTAGTGGTGGCGCCGGACGGTATCGAACGAGGGGAGCCCCGGTCCGGGGTTCCCCTCACCCGCCCCGCCGCTGCATAGAAATTCTGGCCATCGTATATACTTGCCCTTTCTCTCGGTCCATCACCCCAGGAGCCCGGCATGGCCTTCAACCTCCGGAACAGACACTTCCTCAAGGAGCTCGACTTCACCCCCCAGGAGTTCCGCTTCCTGGTGGACCTCGCCGCCGGGCTCAAGGCAGCGAAGTACGCGGGCACCGAGCAGCCCCGGCTGCGGGGCAAGAACATCGCGCTGATCTTCGAGAAGACCTCCACCCGCACCCGCTGCGCCTTCGAGATCGCCGCCCACGACCAGGGCGCCAGCACCACCTACCTGGACCCGGCGGCCTCGCAGATCGGCCACAAGGAGTCCATCAAGGACACCGCCCGGGTGCTCGGCCGGATGTTCGACGGCATCGAGTACCGCGGCCACGGCCAGGAGATCGTCGAGGAGCTCGCCGAGTACTCGGGCGTGCCGGTCTGGAACGGCCTGACCGACGAGTGGCACCCGACCCAGATGCTGGCCGACGTGCTCACCATCACCGAGCACACCGCCAAGACGCTCCCCGAGGTCGCCCTCGCCTACCTCGGCGACGCCCGCTCCAACATGGGCAACTCGCTGCTGGTCACCGGCGCCCTGCTCGGCATGGACATCCGGATCGTCGCCCCGCGTGAGCTGTGGCCGGCCGAGGACGTGCGGAAGTCGGCCCAGGCCCTGGCCGAGACGACCGGCGCCCGGATCACCCTGACCGAGGACGTGGCCGAGGGCGTGGCCGGCGCCGACTTCCTCTACACCGACGTCTGGGTCTCGATGGGCGAGCCCAAGGAGGTCTGGGCCGAGCGGATCGAGCTGCTCAAGCCCTACCAGGTCTCGATGGACACCGTCCGGGCCACCGGCAACCCGGCCGTGAAGTTCCTGCACTGCCTGCCCGCCTTCCACGACCTGGGCACCGTGCTCGGGCGGCAGATGCACGAGGCGACCGGCATGTCCGAGCTGGAGTGCACCGACGAGCTGTTCGAGTCCTCGCACTCCATCGTGTTCGACCAGGCCGAGAACCGGCTGCACACCATCAAGGCGGTCCTGGTCGCCACCCTCGGCTCCTGACCGGCCCGACCGGCCCGACCGGCCCGACCGGCCCGACCGGCCCGACCGGCCCGACCGGCCCGACCGGCCTCAGCCGTCCAGCTTGACGCAGGCCACCCGGTCGCCCGCCGCGTGCGGTCCGGCCGGGGTGCCCGCGTGCAGCACCAGCGAGCGCGCCTCGCCGGGCCGGGGCTGCCAGTCCACCGCGGTGGTGGCGCTGCCCGCGCCCCGTCCGTCGGTGCGCAGCACCAGGCGCAGTTCGTTGCGCTCGTTGGCGTACGCCGGGTCGGTGGACGGCTGCACCGGGTCGACCCGGTCCTGGTAGTGCGGTCCGGAGGAGGCCGGGTCGGCCCCGCAGTCGCGGGTGTGCAGGTGTGCCGGGAACTCGTGGCCGGGGGCGAGCCCGGAGGCCGTCAGGGTGAGCACCGTCCGCCCGGGCACCGCGCGGTCGGTGACGATCCTGGCGTGCGAGCCGTACGGCACCAGGTCGCTCGCGTAGCTGATGGCGGTCGGCGGGACGAAGGCGGTGGCCGGGTCGAAGTCGGCCTCGACCACGGAGACCGGCGAGGCGGCGGGGGCGAGCAGGGCCAGCGGCAGCAGGGCGGCGGCGAGCGGAGCGGGCATCGGGGCGGGCCTTCCACGGGCGGGGGCGACGGTCCCCCTGCTAACGCGGCCGGAACCCCGAGGACACCGCCCCCTCGCCGACCGGCGGTTCCGGTGGTGAGCTTGTGGTGGTGCTGCTGACGGCAGCCGTGGTCGCGGTGGGCGCGGTCCGGTCGATCGGGCCGGAGCGCGAGCGGTGCGGCCCGGAGAAGATGTGAGTCAGGCCATGCACTATGGTTTATCTCGACATCGAGATAACTGCCCCTTACGCTATATCTCGACATCAAGATACTTGCCGAGAGGCGCTCACCGGCGATGCGGGAAAGGTAAGCCTAAGTAAGGCTGACCTTACCACCGCGTGGCGGCCGGATACCGCACGAAGCACCCAGAAGGAGTCAGTCGTGTCCGCGAACAGCTTCGACGCCCGCAGCTCGCTGCAGGTGGGCGACGAGTCGTACGAGATCTTCAAGCTCTCCGCCGTCGAGGGTTCCGAGCGGCTGCCGTACAGCCTCAAGGTGCTGCTGGAGAACCTGCTCCGCACGGAGGACGGCGCGAACATCACCGCCGACCACATCCGCGCCCTCGGCGACTGGGACGAGAACGCCCAGCCGAGCCAGGAGATCCAGTTCACCCCGGCTCGCGTGATCATGCAGGACTTCACCGGTGTGCCGTGCGTGGTCGACCTCGCCACCATGCGCGAGGCCGTCAAGGAGCTGGGCGGCGACCCGGCGAAGATCAACCCGCTGGCCCCGGCCGAGCTGGTCATCGACCACTCGGTCATCGCCGACAAGTTCGGCACCAAGGACGCGTTCACCCAGAACGTCGAGATCGAGTACGGCCGCAACAAGGAGCGCTACCAGTTCCTGCGCTGGGGCCAGACCGCGTTCGACGAGTTCAAGGTCGTCCCGCCGGGCACCGGCATCGTCCACCAGGTCAACATCGAGCACCTGGCCCGCACGGTCATGGTCCGGGGCGGCCAGGCCTACCCCGACACCTGCGTCGGCACCGACTCGCACACCACCATGGTCAACGGCCTGGGCGTGCTGGGCTGGGGCGTCGGCGGCATCGAGGCCGAGGCCGCGATGCTGGGCCAGCCGGTCTCCATGCTGATCCCGCGCGTGGTCGGCTTCAAGCTGACCGGCGAGCTGCCGGCCGGCACCACCGCCACCGACCTGGTGCTCACCATCACCGAGATGCTGCGCAAGCACGGTGTGGTCGGCAAGTTCGTCGAGTTCTACGGCGACGGCATCGGCTCCATCCCGCTGGCCAACCGCGCCACCATCGGCAACATGTCGCCGGAGTTCGGCTCGACCTGCGCGATCTTCCCGATCGACACCGAGACCATCAACTACCTGAAGCTCACCGGCCGTGACGAGCAGCAGCTCGCCCTGGTCGAGGCGTACGCCAAGGAGCAGGGTCTCTGGCACAACCCGTCGCACGAGCCGGTCTACTCCGAGTACCTGGAGCTGGACGTCTCCACCGTCGTCCCGTCGATCTCCGGCCCGAAGCGCCCGCAGGACCGCGTGGTCCTGGCCGAGGCCGCCGAGAAGTTCGCCGAGGCGCTGCCGACCTACTCCGCCGAGGCCTCGAAGCCGACCGCCGTCACCGCCCCCGACGGCTCGTCCTACGAGATCGACAACGGCGCGGTTGTGATCGCCTCGATCACCTCCTGCACCAACACCTCCAACCCCTCCGTCATGCTGGGCGCCGCCCTGCTGGCGAAGAAGGCCGTGGAGAAGGGCCTGCGCGTCAAGCCCTGGGTCAAGACCACCCTGGCGCCCGGCTCCAAGGTCGTCATGGACTACTACGAGAAGGCCGGCCTGCTCCCGTACATGGAGAAGCTGGGCTTCAACCTGGTCGGCTACGGCTGCGTCACCTGCATCGGCAACTCGGGCCCGCTGCCCGAGGAGGTCTCGGCCGCCGTCAACGAGTCCGACCTCGCGGTCGTCTCGGTGCTCTCCGGCAACCGCAACTTCGAGGGCCGGATCAACCCCGACGTCAAGATGAACTACCTGGCCTCCCCGCCGCTGGTGGTCGCCTACGCCCTCGCCGGCAACATGAACGTCGACATCACCAAGGACGCCCTGGGCCAGGACGCCGACGGCAACGACGTCTTCCTCGCCGACATCTGGCCGTCCGAGCAGGAGGTCGCCGACACCGTCGCCGGCTCCATCGACGAGGCCATGTTCGACAAGGGCTACCAGGACGTCTTCGCCGGTGACCACCGCTGGCAGTCGCTCCCGGTCCCGACCGGCAACACCTTCGAGTGGGACACCGAGTCCACCTACGTCCGCAAGCCCCCGTACTTCGAGGGCATGGCCAAGACCCCGAGCCCGGTGACCGACATCGCCGACGCCCGCGTCCTGGCCAAGCTGGGCGACTCGGTCACCACCGACCACATCTCCCCGGCCGGCAACATCAAGCCGGGCACCCCGGCGGCGCAGTACCTGACCGCCAACGGTGTCGAGAAGCGCGACTTCAACTCCTACGGTTCCCGTCGCGGCAACCACGAGGTGATGATCCGCGGCACCTTCGCCAACATCCGCCTGCGCAACCAGATCGCGCCGGGCACCGAGGGCGGCTACACCCGCGACTTCACCCAGGCCGATGCGCCGGTGTCGTTCATCTACGACGCCTCGCAGAACTACCAGGCCGCCGGCACCCCGCTGGTCGTCCTGGCCGGCAAGGAGTACGGCTCCGGCTCGTCCCGCGACTGGGCCGCCAAGGGCACCGCGCTGCTGGGCGTCAAGGCCGTCATCGCCGAGTCCTACGAGCGCATCCACCGCTCGAACCTGATCGGCATGGGCGTCCTGCCGCTGCAGTTCCCGGAGGGCGAGAACGCCGACTCCCTCGGCCTGACCGGCGAGGAGACCTTCTCCTTCACCGGCGTGACCGAGCTCAACGAGGGCCGCACCCCGAAGACCGTCAAGGTCAAGGCCGGTGACAAGGAGTTCGACGCGGTCGTCCGCATCGACACCCCCGGTGAGGCGGACTACTACCGCAACGGCGGCATCCTGCAGTACGTGCTGCGCTCGCTGATCGGCTGAACCAGGGCCACACCGGCGCACGGCGCCTAGAGGGGCCGGACCGCACCACGCGGTCCGGCCCCTTTTGCATGCTGCGCCGGTTGCGGTCGCCCTCTTGTGCGGTGAACGGTGGATGGACTAAACCTCTGTGCCATCTGGTCCAGACCATTTGACGCCGCTTCAGAGAACAGGTCCGGTATGCCCACTCGCGCCTCAGCCCTGCTCGCAGCCGCCACCGTTGCCGCGCTGCTCGCCGCTCCCGCCACCGCCCACGCCGACAACGGAGGGCACGGCCCGAAGCTGAAGGGCCAGCGGGTCGGTTACTTCACCCAGTGGGGGGCCCAGAGCTCCGCCAAGCGGGTCCAGGACTCCGGCCAGGCCGGCAAACTCACCGTCATCAACTACGCCTTCGGCAACGTGTCCGCCGAGGGCACCTGCTTCGAGAGCAACGAGCCCGGCCAGGGCGACGCCTACGACGACTACCAGCGCTCCTTCTCCGCCGCCCAGTCGGTGGACGGCGTGGCCGACGCCCCGGGGCAGCAGCTGAAGGGCCACTTCAACCAGCTGCGCAAGCTCAAGGCGAAGAACCCCCAGCTGCGCACGGTCATCTCGCTGGGCGGCTGGTCCTGGTCGAAGTACTTCTCCGACGCGGCCGCCACCGACGAGTCCCGCAAGAAGTTCGTCTCCTCCTGCATCGACCTCTACGTCAAGGGCAACGTGCCGGTCCTGCCCGGTTCCCCGGAGGGTGGCAAGGGCGCGGCCGCGGGCGTCTTCGACGGCATCGACATCGACTGGGAGTACCCGGGCGGCGGCGGGGACGACGGCAACGTGGTCCGCCCCGAGGACGGGCGCAACTTCACCCTGCTGATGGAGGAGTTCCGCACCCAGCTGGACGCGCTGAGCGGCAAGAAGGGCAAGCACTACCTGCTGACCGCCGCCGTCGCCGCCAACGAGAACGTCGCGGACCGGCTCGAACTGCCGCAACTGAGCGAGTCGGTGGACTGGCTGAACGTCATGACCTACGACCTGCACGGCCCGTGGGAGGGCAAGGGCCCGGCCAACCACCAGGCCCCGCTGTACTCCGACCCGACCGACCCGGACCCGCGCAAGCGCAGCACCGACTCGGCGGTCAACCACTACCAGGACCGCGGCATGCCCTCCGAGCAGCTCGTCGTCGGTGCCCCGCTGTACGGCCACGGCTGGACGGGCGTCGCCCCCGGCAAGCGCGGCGGCCTCTACCAGAGCGCCACCGCGGCCGCGCCCGACCACTCGTACCAGGAGATCAACAAGCTGCCGGGCAAGGTCTACCTGGACCGCGACCACGGCGCGTCCTGGAAGTACGACGGCACCACCTTCTACAGCTACGACACCGCCGACGTGCTCACCGAGAAGGCGCGGTACACGCGCTGGAACGACCTGGCCGGCGTGATGGTCTGGTCGCTGGACGGCGACGACGACCAGGGCAGCGCGCTCGCCGCGCTGGACCGCGGCCTGACCCGCGGCTGACCCGGGCCCCGCGACGCGAACGGCCGTGGGCCCCGCCCGCTCCCTGGCTTCCAGGAGC